>CAVYXS010000173.1:0-14918 GCA_963772205.1 uncultured cyanobacterium | reverse complement strand
ATCCAGGCAAAAAACCTGTCGTTGGAGAATGGCAGCATCGAAGCCTCAACCGCCTCTGGAAACGGGGGCAATGTCAGATTAAACTTGCAAGATTATCTGCTGATGCGTCACGGTAGCCTGATTTCCAACACTGCTGGGGGCAACGGTAATGGTGGCAACCTGTCAATTAACTCACCAGTAATAGTCGGATTAGAAAACAGCGACATCATCGCCAATGCAGTTCAAGGTCGTGGCGGTAACATTAACATCACTACTCAAGGCATTATTGGTCTAGAATACCGTAATACCCTCACCCCAAGAGAAGACCCCACCAATGACATCACCGCCAGTTCTCAGTTCAACGTCAATGGCGAGGTGAAAATCAATAATATCGGTGTTGACCCCAATTCTGGTTTAATCGAATTACCAGGGAATTTAACCGATTCATCCCAACAAATTGCCAGGGGCTGTGCGGACAATCAAGCTAGTAGTTTTGTCGCCACAGGACGCGGTGGAATACCGCAAAATCCCACAGAGGAAATTGGGAGCAATCACCCTTGGTCTGATATCCGAGATTTGTCTGCATATCGCAAAACTGGCCTGGTGAAGGTACAAATACCAGCACCCTCAGAAACTCTTGTCCAAGCTACAGGTTGGCATCGTCGGGCTGATGGCAAAATTGAGCTATTTGCAGATAAATCTCCCGCTGTGGTGCAACAACATTTAACCTGTGCTGCAGTTCCCAAAACTTAATTATGTTAACTGTAGTGTTATTTCGGGAAAACTAAATAATAAACTATAAATGGCACTGGGTTGATGAAGGCAATTTATATTTGTTTGGGTTTACTGAATGGCATTTTCACAGGTGGAATGCTCTTACCTGCAATAGCTCAGGTAACTTCCGATGGCACTACCAACACCATTGTCAACCAAAATGGTAATAACTTTACTATTTTGAATGGTATTGAAAAAGGTAATAATTTATTTCATAGTTTCAGTAATTTCTCAGTACCAAATGGTGGTTCGGCTAGCTTTGATTTAAGTAATACGCCAAATATTACAACTATATTTAGTCGGGTTACTGGTGGGAATATTTCTAATATTGATGGATTAATTCAAACTGTCAAGGGTAATAATCCTGTAAATTTGTTTTTAATGAATCCCAACGGGATTGTGTTTGGTCAAAATGCCGTGTTGAATATTGGCGGCTCCTTTATAGGCACAACGGCGAATAGTATTAAGTTTAGCGATGGAACAGAATTTAGTGCAGTAAATACAGCCACACCACCATTATTAACGATGAGTGTACCCATTGGTTTGCAACTGGGTAGTTCTGCAGGACAGATTCAGGTGCGCGGAATTGGCAATGATGGCATTGTACCGACAAATAACTTGGGAATAGTCGCCAGTCCCGGAAAGACTTTTGCCTTAGTTGGGGGAGATATGACATTTACAGGTGGTGTAATTACTGCCCCTGTTGGTCGAATTGAAATAGGTGCAGTGGGTAGTGGTACGGTGAGTCTGACTCCCACACCCGCAGGATGGCAGCTAGGTTATGCACAAGTTACAGATTTTCGAGATATTAACTTTACACAGCGTTCATCCCTGTGGAATCCCTACCCTGTGGGTAATCCGTTTGGGGGTATTCAGGTGGTGGGCAGGGATATTAGCCTGAATCAATCGCAAATTGCCGCAGCCACTGCCGGTGCTGGACAGGGGGGTAATATTATGGTGAATGCCCAAGGAAAGCTTTCTTTGAGTGGGGTAAATCCTAATGCTCAAGCTCCCAGTGCTTGGATTGTGAATCAGGTGGCACCAGGGGCGACGGGGAATGGCGGAGCAGTGAATATTCAGGCAGGGCTGTTGACATTGCAGGATGGCGCAGCCATTGAAACCTTGAGCCTGGGAGCGGGAGCAGCAGGCAATGTGCAGGTCACAGCAGATACTATTGACGCCCGTAATGAAGTTGCTCTCAATTCCCCACTTGCACCCTTTGGAAACACCCGTAGTCGCATTGCTAGTGAAAATTACGCATCCGGAGCACAGGGAGATATTACTGTTGTAGCGCGAAAACTAACTCTTGAAGATAGTGCTTTTGTGGGAACAATTGGTCTTCCTGGTGCAACGGGACAAGGGGGAAATATTTCTGTTGATGTTGCTGATGAAATTGATGCAAGTGGGGTCGGTTCAATAAGTTACACCACTAGTGGTATTGATGTTTACGCATTAGGAATTGGCAATAGTGGTAATATCAAAGTCTCTACAGGGACATTAAATCTTACAGATGGAGGGACTATTTTAACCTATGCTAGTCCCATAGAAGATGTGCCAAATTCCGGTATCGGGAGTGCAGGTAATGTCACAGTAATTGCACGGCAAGCTATCAACATGGTGGGTGTATCTTCAATCTTACCAACCGATCTCACCTATATTGGTAGTTTTACTCATGGTCATGGTAATAGTGGTAATCTAACGGTGATAACACCTATCTTGTCACTGAAAGACGGAGCATCCTTAGGGACAAGTACTATACCTGTTCCAGATGGAGACTATCCTAATAATCTGGGGAATAGTGGTGATGTCACTGTGAATGTAGCAGAACGTTTAACAGTTAGTGGCATTAATAAGTTTACGTTGGCTCCCACTAATTTGGGCAGTGGTACCTACAGTGATGGCAAATCAGGTGATGTAACGATCCACACTAATCAATTGTTCGTTACAGATGGCGGAGCAATTACCAATATTACTGCTGCTACTGGCAATGCTGGCACTTTGACAATCCAAGCAAATGATATTTTGGTAGAAGGTCAGAATATCAGCCCATCAGCGATCGCTGCTAGCGCACTAATCTTAAATAAAACCACTCGTGAAATTTATAATTTACCCGATGTTCCCACAGGAAACATCGGTGTGTTGAACATTAATACCCATAATCTCACAGTTCGTAATGGTGGTGGTCTTAGTGTAACCCATGATGGCACGGGTAATGCTGGACAATTAAACATCCAAGCTGATAAAGTTTCCTTGGATACGGGGAGTATTAGTGCTACCACGGCATCTGAAAAAGGTGGGAATATCAATCTAGTGGTAGAAAATGCTCTTGTGAGTCGTCATGGTAGTCAAATTACCGCAACCGCAGGCGGCAGTGGTAATGGTGGTAATATTACCATCAATGCGCCTGTGATTTTGGGATTAGAAAACAGCGATATCATTGCTAATGCTGTTACAGGTAATGGCGGTAACATTCAAATTACAACTCAAGGCATATTTGGATTCCAGTATAGCAACCAACTCACCCCCGACAGTGACATCGTTGCTAGTTCGCAATTTGGCGTTAACGGTACCGTGCAAATTCATCTTTTGAGTGTTGATCCCACCAATGGATTAGCCCAACTGCCCACTAATCTGACCGATGGGAGTCGGCAAATTGCCCAGGGCTGTAGTGACAACCAGGGTAGTAGTTTTGTCGCCACCGGACGGGGTGGTTTGCCTGCCAATCCTGACGATACTGTGGATAGCAGCCGAGGCTGGACTGATTTACGCCTGTCAGCCCTGCCAGCATCAAGTCCCACCAACTCTCGGAAACCCCAGCGCCCACCTGTTCCCGAAACCCTAATCCAAGCCACCGGCTGGCGACGCAACGCCGATGGGAAAGTGGAAATATATGCCGATGCCCCTCCAGTATCGCGATCTACCCCAGGAATTGCTACCTGTGCCGCCAGTATCGCCACCCCCTAAGTTGTTGATTGACCCAACGCGATCGCATTTTCGGGCATTCTCATCACAAAGTATATGTGCAATTCTACAGTCTTCCATCGCGCGAGAAAATTCTACCCATGACCTGGCATACCCTCTCCCTCACCACTGTATTCAGCGCTCTATCCCTAGTAATTACGTTGGCACCGGTGATCGCCCGTTCCCCTGACTTTAGCCTTGCTGCCAATGCCATCACCGCTACCCCTAAGGCCACCGACTTGCTGGAAACAGGCAAAACCGCCTATCGACAGGGACGCTTTACCGAAGCGGCCACCGCTTGGCAAACAGCCTCCCAGCGGTATCACACCACAGGAGATCGGCTCAACGAAGCCCTCAGCCTCAGCTATCTATCCCTAGTGCAACAAGAACTCAACCAATGGGCAGCGGCTCAGACTGCGATCGCCCAAAGCCTCCAGATCCTCAAAGATACCCCCGCCCCCGCCGCCCTTTCCGCTCATATTTTCAACACTCAAGCCCGATTGCTGCTGAATACGGGCAAAGCCGAAGCCGCCATCGACTATTGGCAACAGGCTCAGAAATTATATGACCAAACCGGCGATCAGGTGGGCAGTTTAGGTAGCCAAATCAACCAAGCCCAAGCCTTGGAGACCCTGGGGTTTCACCGTCGCGCCAAACAAACCCTAGAAGCGATCAACCAACAACTGAGCAAACTACCCGACTCAGACCTCAAACTCGCCGGACTCCGTAACTTGGGGACTGCCTTACAAACCTTTGGGGATTACGAAGGCAGTTGGATTGCCCTCAAACAAGGGTTGGATCTCGCCGAGAAATTGGCAATCCAGCCAGAAATTAGTAGTCTACAATTGAACCTCGGTAAAACCGCTCTGAATGCGGGACACCTGGAAACCGCAGATTCCTACTTCGAGGCAGCTGAAGCATCGGCTCAGAATCCCCTAGAACGGCTGCAAGCTCGTCTTAATCACTTTACCCTCTATCTGCAAACGGGGCACACTGAGGCGGCTACAGCCCTAGTACCTGAACTGCAATCCCAGTTTAAGGCGCTGCCCAACAATCGCCAAGGGATTTACAGCACTGTCAATTTTGCCGCCAGTGTGAATCGCTTAGAACACCCTGAACAAGTGATTCCACTGTCAGAGTTAACTCAATTATTGTCTCAGGCAGTACAGTCGGCGCGATCGCTATCCGATCCGGTGGCTGAAGCCTATGCGCTGCGTCAACTTGGACAAGTTTACATCCATGCGAAACAACCACAAACTGCCCTGGAAGTGACCCAACGAGCCTTGCAACTTGCCCGTCAAACCGAGACTGCAACTCTACTTTCTCAAGCCGCTTGGCAACAGGGACGATTACTGAAACAACTTGGGCAACGGAAAGATGCGATCTCCGCCTACAATGAAGCCGTTTCCAACCTGAAATCACTGCGGGGTGATTTGGTGTCTAGCAATCCCGATATCCAATTCTCCTTTCGCGACAGTGTAGAACCGATCTATCGCGAATTGGTGACCCTACTGCTAGATGATCCAAATCAGACTAACCTAGTTCAGGCTCGGCAATTGATTGAATCATTGCAAGTGGCTGAATTGGATAACTTCTTTCGCGAAGCCTGTCTAGATCAAACTCAGCAGATTGACCAAGTTGATCCCACGGCGACGGTAGTCTATCCGATTATCTTGAGCGATCGCCTTGCCCTGATTGCCTCCACTGCTGGACAGCCCCTGCGCTACTACACAACGCCTACCAATGAAGCCGCCACCAAAAAAATTATCGCTGATTTTCAGGGTTCCCTTAATCCTGCTTTCAGTGGTCAAGAGAGTCGCCAGATTGGCAAACAACTCTACGACTTGTTAATCCGGCCGATGGAAGCTGACCAATCCCTAAAACAAACCAAAACCCTGGTATTCGTCCTGGATGGGAAACTGCGAAATGTGCCGATGTCAGCGCTTTATGATGGGCAGCAATACCTGCTCGAAAAGTATGCTATCACCCTCTCCCCAGGACTGCAACTGATGGCTGCTCACAAGCTCAATTCGCAAAATCTCAAGGCCGTCGTTGCCGGAATTAGTGAAGCACGCTTTGGGAATAAGGCATTACCAGCGGTAGCAAACGAAATCAAAGACATTGTGCGCCTCGTATCGGCTACTAAATTAGTTAACCAACAGTTTACGGTTCAGTCCCTCCAACAGGAACTACAGACTAACCAAGCCAATGTGGTTCATTTAGCCACCCACGGTCAATTTAGCTCCCATTTAGAAGATACATTTCTGATGACCTGGGATGGTCGCTTGGATATGCAGGAACTCTCCAGATTGTTAAAAAGTCGCGATCGGGAACGGGCGATTGAGTTGCTGGTGCTGAGTGCCTGTCAAACTGCGGCGGGAGATGATCGCGCGGTTTTGGGTTTAGCGGGGTTGGCGGTGAAGTCGGGGGCGCGCTCGACGATCGCCACCCTGTGGCCGGTTAACGACAAAGCGGCGGCTTCTCTGATTGCTGAGTTCTATCAACAGTTACGCAAACCGGGTGTCACCAAAGCGGAAGCCCTCCGTCAAGCCCAACTTAGGCTGCTGAAGCACACAGATTTTGTCGAGCCCTTTTTCTGGTCAGCGTTTGTGCTTGTGGGGCATTGGCAGTAGTTATTGTCACTATACCGAAAAGTTTTCAGGGGCTGGAAGCATAACCAAGTATTTTAGTGCCTGAAACCCTGATTATTGCGTTAATTGATTTTCAGCAAGTCCTAACATAAGAAGCATAATTTGTCCGCAGACGCCAAATGGAACTATAAAGCGTCCGCAATTACTCATTTTTTTATCTTGTTCAGTGATGTTAGTGTATTTTTTAAAACTGGCGACTGAGTTGGATAAAAGCAGGATACATCAAGGTTCGTAGCAAATTAATTGGAAAAATTCTACGTAATTGCGACTTCATCTATAATTATAAATAGATGATGTTGGTATCTCAAAGGTTAAGAGTAGATTCTTAATAAATAGGGAACAACTTTAACAGCAACTTGTGTGTTTGAACACTATAGCTATCAATAATATTGTTAAGCAATTTACTTTTTTGATTGTTCAATGATTTTTTAGGAACCATAATTTGTCCGATAGATGATTGGAAGCATAAAATGTCCTTTGCTGCCAAGTTATCGTTCCAGTGACAACTTTCATCATCACCAAAATCTGACAAGAACCCATAATGCTGCCGGAAACAATTGGAAGCATAAGCGTGCCAAACGGCAATATTATCCTTCCACTGACACTCAATAAGGCTTTTAAGCTTAAACAGATTTTCTGTTCCAATGATACTCACGCCCCGGGTAGAGAGATAAGGTATTGAGCCAAGATATGGTTAATTATTGTTCACATCCCCCCTCCACCTCAACGAAAAATCAAGGGGTTCAACGATTTTAGAGAGGGGAGAGTGAATATTACTTTGGCGATGGTCAGTGAAGATGTGCGTAGCTACCCCAGTGTAGTACCAAATCCTCCTGCAGGTGAGGGAGATGAATTGCAAAACAATGATGTTTTTAAGCTGCTAAAACGTTGTTGTTGTTGTTGTTAAATAAAAATATTGACTCCGACATAATAGCCCAATTGTGTAATAGGTGGCTCAAAGTATTAATATTTCGTTCTCAGCCTCACCCTAATCCTCTGGTAAATCACAACCACAGTAGCCATCCGACCAGTCAGAATCATCTTCATCACAGACCCACTCATCAACGTCTACCCACTCCTGATATGTATAGCCAGAAAGCTTGCGCTGTTGAATCTCCTCACCGAGAGTAAGTAAACTTTTATAGGCATAAAAGGAAAGCCAGAATTGCCGCTCCTCTGTACTCCTGTAACCTTGTGGGAACCAGCGTGGCTTACCCAAGTAGTCCAGGTATCTTGGGCAGTGCTGTGTGAATAGCCTCTCTAGTTTCCTTCTGTTGTGGGTGCAGTGTATGCGAGTTTCTGGTTGCAAGAGATACTCTAAAAAACTCCAAGGCGGTTTAGGTGACTCCGTAAAGACTAGCTTATAAGCCTTCTCTAACTGCTTTCTAGTGTATCGTAAGTTGATTTTGGTATGAGGGTTTTGGAGATAGGTTATGGGATCTCTTTGGGTCATGGCTTGTCGTCAATGGGAGTATTACCATTAATTTAATTACGCTTAACAATTTTCTATAAAGCTTACCCCATCTTAGCTTGAGTTGAACCTAGCCGCCTCGACCAAAAATAAACAGTACAAATTGCCCCATCAACAGTTATCTTTAATTGTAACGGTGCAGGTAAACCGACTTACTTATGAGCCGAATCATCGCAGTCTTTAATCAGGCGGGAGGTGTTGCCAAAACCACCCTTACCCAAAACCTGGGCTACCAACTAGCACAACTGAATCATCGCGTCTTGCTCATCGATATCGACCCCCAAGCCAGCTTAACCATTTTTATGGGCAAGGCTCCCAGGGAAATAGAGCAAACTGTCAACAATGCCATTGTCGATGAACAACCCCTGCCAATTATTGAGGGGATTCATGGCATGGATTTAGCCCCTGCCAATATCTCTCTTTCTACAGCAGAAATGCAATTGGTTAATGCTTCCATGCGCGATTTTCGTCTAAAAGAAGCCATCGAACCAATTGAATCAGATTACGATTTTATATTGATAGATTGCCCTCCCAGCTTAGGGCTACTCTCTTACATCTCCCTTGTAGCAGCCACCCACGTTCTCGTCCCTCTAGAAACCCATTTCAAAGCCTTTGAGGGCACAGGCGAACTCTTAAAAACGGTGGCTACAGTACGCAACAAACCCAACCGTAAACTACAAATAGCTGGATTCGTGCCGACCAAATACGATGCTCGTAACTCCCAGGACACTCGTACCCTCGCAGCCATCACCGAACAACTAGCCAGCGCTGGAACAGTCTTCCCCCCAATTCCTCGCTCCACTGCTTTTGTTGATGCCTCAGAAGAACGAATGCCCCTGGCTGTGTATGACCCCAAGCACCCATCTGTCCAAATCTTGAAAAAAATAGCCGTTAGTCTAGAATCCTTAAAATGAGACGCACTAAAGCCACCCAACCCCTCAAAAGCAAAATTGAAGTACCTTGGGACACTACAGATATCAACAATGCTGGTTCTCCCCAATCCATACCGTTAGAGCAGATTATTCTGCCACCAACACAACCGCGTCGTTACTTTGACCCTGAAGCATTAAAGCAGTTAACTGAATCGATAAAACAGCATGGCATTCTGCAACCTTTGCTGGTACGCCCCCTTGATGGAGAAAAACACGAATTAGTAGCAGGAGAACGTCGCTATCGTGCTGCCCAAGAGCTTGGACTGAAAGTTGTCCCTGTTGTTATCAGACAATTAGACGACAACGCAGCTTTTCAACTGGCACTCATAGAAAACTTACTGCGAGAAGACCTGAATCCAGTCGAGGAAACCGAAGGCATATTGCAACTGCTGGCTCTCAAACTAGGTCGAAGTATTGACGAAATTCCCCCATTACTGCGCCGCTGGCAACATGAACGCAAGGAATCTGTTAAATCTTCCAATAACGTTATTGGAAAAAAAGAATTGGACTCAGAGCCATCTGACAATCAGGTGATTGTCAACGAGAAAGGCGAGAAATTAGATGATGAAAATAACGTTATTGTCAAAGAGGAATTAGACCCCGATGAAACTGAAAATAATGTTATTGTCAAGAATGAAGATGAAAATTTAGACACTGACAATAATGTTATTGTCAAAGATGGAAACGATGAACAGCAAGGCTCTACCCCAGTAAATCCCGACCTCAAAATTGTTGAACAAGTCTTTGATGGCTTGGGTTTAATGACTTGGGAATCATTTGCTAACAACCGCTTGCCCTTGTTAAACCTTCCTGAAGATATCCTTGAGGCACTAAGAAAAGGTTCACTTGAGTACACCAAAGCCAAAGCTATCGCCCAGATTCCCAATTTGAATGAGCGCGTTGCCTTTTTAGAACAAGCTATTGCCCAAAACTGGTCTTTAAGCGAAATCAAACAGCGCATTAGTGAAAAGAAAACTCCAACCACTAACCCTCAAACAGAGTCGAACGATTACAAAGAGCGCTTTACTGCGGCGACTACCAAACTAAGAAAGTCGCGTATTTGGTCAGACCCCAAGAAACGCAAACAGATAGAAAAACTGCTGGCACAACTGGAAGCGCTGACAAATGTTGAGTAAGAGTAGTCGCCACATATGAGCGATTTCCGAGTAAGATAATTACCAATATAAGGAATTGACACTCACCCGCTAACAAAACGGAGTAGTGGGTCAGTGTCAACGAAGAGGCAGGGGGCAGGGGGCACTTAGCTGGGGGAATTGACCCCAACCAAGAGCCGTGGAGCGGAGCGGAACATGTTCTTACGTCCCCCACTTCTGTTAAGTGGTTCTTGTACCCTGCGGGAAGCTGGCGCAACAGGTGGGGTTGAATCCCCCTTTCTGTTCCTTCTCCCCAAGCTTTGAGATCCCTGCTCCCTTGCCTCTTTTTCAATCATAATAAGAGCGCCCATAACGTTATGGGTATTAAATGTTAAATTTTTTGTGGAAAACGGTTTATGACTCCGGGATGTTGCCGAAAAACGAGAAAAAAGATTAACTTAGGGAAGAGTGCTAGGCGCGTACAGTCGTTCCCCTTTTAATCTCATGCTAGAGTCAGAAAAACTTATCCAGATAATACAAGCCTGGTTAGCGTATATCAGGTTAGAAGAACTGACTCAAGCCGAGGTCGAGCGTTCTTCAGATGCCTACCCAAAAGTAATAGACAAGGGAGTGCAGCTTGTTGGTAACAAGCTAATGTTGGATAGCGTTGTATTTAAACAATTCCTTTCTCAGCAACAAGCAACAGCTTTGAGGGGAAGACCCAATGATTTTCAAATGGCGATCGCATTCCCACAAATCTATATAATCCAAGGCAAGGGAAAAGAGCAAAAGCTGAAATATCTGCCTCTCTTCACAGTTGATATTTCACCCATATTCAAAGGCAATTACCGCAAAACGGGCTGGGACTTGACCGAATACGAATTTCAGCCAGTCGTCGTTAATCTAATGCGGCTGTACTCTCTAGAGGAAGAACAAGCCGAATCACTGATTGTTGCGTCAGGAATTGGGAAATTCCTAGAAGACACATTTAAAGGGAGATTCCCCTCTCTGCGAGACTTTCTTGATCTAGTAGACTTACCAGATGGAAAATATAAAACCTTTCGCCAACCTTATTTGCTACGGTGCGACTTTACACCCTATAACGCTCTCCTTAAACTTGACCTCCAAGAAATACTCAACCAACTTCAACAACCTGACTGTAAAAGCGAATGGCTAACTGAAACCCATCCAGCCATGCAGTACCTGTGGGGTCAGCCACAATCACCCAGACATGAGGTAATGTTCTGGGGAGCCTTCCCCTCCCATGCGCCTGATGAATTTCAAGCGTCCGTCCTCAAACACACCCAAGAGAACTTACTAACTGCTGTTTGTGGTCCACCGGGAACTGGAAAAACCGAAGTGTTTCTGCACCTCGTAGCACAGCAAGTAGTGAATCGGGCGTTACGACTTGTTCACGACGAAGAAGATGCGAATAATTTAATCCTTTTTGCCAGCACGAACAATAGCGCCATCCAAAAATTCCTTTCTCGACTAACAGGTAACTGTCCCACCGAACAGTTTTATCTCCCCGGTGGAAACCAAAGCATCATTCGTAGGGTTTCCCTACCCAAACTGCAATCAAGCCAAGACTGGCTGCGAAATACTGAATTTCATCAATCTGCTTGGGAGCAAGCCAAACTCGAACTACTGCTTGCAGAAAGCGAAAGAAAGCAACTGATAGAACAAAACCGCTTGAATACTGCTCAAAAAGTTATCGATGCGGAACGGCGATCGCAACTTGAACGAGAAATCCAATCCCTCAATAATGATATTACTGCTAGGTCTGACAAATTACAAACCCTAACTGAACAGCTATCAAGTTTGTCAGAGTATGCAAATTTTCCCCTTGATGCCTACCAGCAGATACAAGAAGCATTAAAAGTGGCAGAACGTGAACTACCAAAAGAGTCTGACTCCATCACCAAACGCACTTTTGACTGGCTTAATGTTACTAACGACCAGCGAATATTTAAGCGACTGGCTTTGCGGATAAACGCTGCTGTGTTAAACACCTTGGCTACAGCCCATCCCTTTCAGATACCCCTAGACCGCTCTAGTTTAACCACAGCAGTGGCAGAGGTGAACCAAAAACTGGATTTCTCACAACAATGGCAGAATCTTCACCAAAAAGTCATTGAAATTCAAACCCAGCTAACAGCTTTAAATCAGGAACTAGAGTTAAAACTTTTCAGACATCAACTTTTCCAAAAACAACTTGAGAGTTACCCACAAGGGGATTTCTACAGTTGTTTTTACCGCGACCACCATTCATTACAGCTAGACCTATTTCAACGTGCCTGGGCGTTTCTGGTGCAAGAAGTTCTCCGACGCAAGGAGAGCGTTATCAGAGCATTGTCAACTTATGGCAGCGTCTTGATGGGCGACGGTGATGCATTGCTCAAGTTAGAAACAGATCATGATGCCATCTATCGTGACTTGAGCTTGATTTTTCCTGTGATTAGCTCCAGCTTGCAATCAATCCGTAATATGCTGCCAATCCTTCATCCCAATAACGTAAAGTTGGCACTGGTGGATGAAGCGGGAACAACTCTTATACATCAATTATTTCCCTTGCTAGTGCGCTCGCAACGGGCAGTAGTGGCTGGCGACCCCCAACAAATTGAGCCTATCATTAATATGAGTGATGATACCATCAAACAATATCTGAAAACTGCTTTTCTTTCTATGGGCATGGGGAATGAAGACTACTACCGCTATGCCCCCACTGCCAAATACACTGCTACCGCTTATCATCGTGCTGCTGGTGCTAGTGGTAGAGAAGGCGACTTAGGTAATGGTATTGTCCTGAGAAATCACTATCGTTGCGCCCCAGCTATTATTCAGTTTTGCAGCCCCAACTATCCCGGTGGTCTGCAAATCCTTTCCAATTATGACCAGACTGCAACAGAACCGCATCTGCTGGCTTACCACATCGAGGGAAGCCATTTAAATCACACCAATCCAGAAGAAATCGATGCCGTAGAAACTGCGCTCGCATCCTTAATTCAGCAGGGCTATTCTATTGGCTCGGATGACAACTCTAAGACAATTGGGGTGATGTCCCCATTTTCGCAGCAAGCCAATGCACTGAGGTATCGACTCTCTAATCGGTGGCGAAACTTTTCTTGGGATGATATTGGCACAGTTCACACCTTCCAGGGGGGAGAGAAAACAGCCATTATCTTTTCTCCTTACCAGTGCCACCAAGAGCATAGTTTTTGGTTCCTCAACCGTAAACCCAATTTACTGAATACTGCCGTTAGTAGGGCAAGGGAATTGTTTATTTTGGTGGGTAATCTCAGGGAACTAGAATTAGCAGGAGGTGAAACCAAGCGGTTAGTTGAACACATTCGGCAACATGGGGAAATTCGCACTCTTCGTGAGCCTTGAATGTATGGCATCAGCAATGGTTTTTTGTAACTGAGATGGCACTAACCCCATGAATTTGGTCAAGGAAGCTCGCTTCAATTTCATCTACTCGCTATTCAGGGATAAATTTAAGAATTTTTTCCAAACAATACACAAGTTAATATGATGATGTTGGGGGTAGTAAACTGTGAGGAGCTTTGGTATTGAGGAAGTTCGCTAACCTGTTCCCGGAGGACTTGCCAAGAATCATCCAAAGAGCGCAGCTTGTCTTCCGAGAAGGAAAATGGCGAGAGGTTAGATACAAACGCTCAGAACGCACTGCATCAGGAGTGTATAATTTTGTCACCCTAGAGGGCAAAGTGTTCATTTGTAGAGTTAGCGCTATGGTTGGAGGTAGACCAATTGGTCATGTAGATTTAGCAATGGGAAAAGATGTAGACTATGCTGGCAGGCTCTACTTTTCAGGACGTACTAAGAGAGGCATTCTCCGCAAGTGGACTAATGAATCTGGACATTATCGACCGACCCCTGAGTTGATGAGCAACGCAGGTTTACCTGAAGAACTTTTTGAGCCTGGTCAATTCAAAAGCCTAATCAGTGTAATTTTTCCCCCAGATCATGATTAAAACAGAATAGCCTCCACCAAGATAGAACATGACATTTAGTGGCCTTGCGGGGTGTACTTAAGTCGGATGAGAAACGTCATAAGATATTAATAGGAAAGATAATATGACTAGCCGATTTATTACTGATAAAGATTCTGAAGACCATAAGGCTTTACAACGGAGGCTGATGAGTTTACCAGAGTCAGATCAGTTCGATGAGATAAACGCCCTTTTAGATCGAGATTCTGTTATTGGTTTAAAGTTTGCTAATGCCGTACTGAAGAACAAAAAATACTTTGAGCTGCTTCTAGAGCGAGGACTAGAGAAAGCAAATGCAAGTGAAATAGAACTTTGGCTAAAATATTTACTTCCGCGTATCGGCTTCCGGCGCGTCATAGCCATCCTATCTGATAAATTATCACAACAGCCTCAGCAAGTAGCTAAGGCTTCATACTGGTTGCCCAAATTTCTACCAAAAGGTAATGAACAGGCTGCAAGATTGCTGAAAAATCTTTTGAATCAGGAGAAACAGATGTTAGGTTCTGAGTACAAAGCTGTTAACCCTTCAGGGCAAGTTTACAAGTTAATTTTACGAATCAAAAGTACAGGTGAATTTGCAGTTTTTGGTGGATATCAATTGGGTAGTAAGGGTTCTAAAATAATTGTGGAAATTCTCAATTCAGAAGACTTATATCCAACTGGTGGAGTTAGGCAAGTATCGCCTGGGGATATTGAGATTCTTGATCCACAACCTTATGATGATTGAGACTTAGGGTATTCATTATAGCCCATCAAAGTGAATTAACGCACCTAATCCAGCGGTGGTAGAAAACATTCCCTTTTCACCCCGTTGTGCGGGTGTCCAGTTACCAGCAATGTTGAGTGTGATGCTAAACCACGGAATGATGTGTTGTTCTGCCTGAACGCTACCACCGTAGGCTGAGGACAGCTTAGGCAGTAGAGATTGCGTTGTTGCTGCATTCCTCAGCAATCCCCACCATTGATTGAGGATTTGTTTTTCAAGAATGGAGTTGTCCTAGTACCCACTGCAGGTGGTGCAGTTTCCGTTGTCTATAATCTTC
>CAVYXS010000172.1:0-5566 GCA_963772205.1 uncultured cyanobacterium | reverse complement strand
ATAGCCTGATTTACCTGTTCTGGGCATTCATCATGGGGACAATGACCGACATTCAAAAGATGCAGGACTTCTAACTTTTCATTGTACTGGGCAAATTGTTGAGCTAATGTGGGAGGAACCCATCGGTCAAGTTGTCCCCAAATTAACAGCATGGGAATTGTTAAATTTGGTAATAAAGCCTTGACACTAGGGCTAAAATTGACACCACTAGCAGCTTTAAATAGAGCCATAAAAGCACGTACAGAACCTCTATCTTGGGGAGGCGCGGCGAAAATTTCTAATAGTTCATCGGTGACAGCTTCGGGATTGGCGTAAGCTGTACTAGCCCAAAAGCGCAGTATTCCTGGCTGGCGCACTAGTTTAAATAAAGGTTTCAGTAACAGTGGCGAAGCAATAATTCTTTTAATTGAGGTGATAATGGGCATGACAAATGGTCGCACAGAAGGTGGGATTGCTTCTTGCTCTAATGTGGGATCTGGTAAACTCATCATCACTACACCTTTTACCATGTCGGGATGGGCAGCGGCAGCAGCTAAGGATATAAGTGAACCTAGGGAATTGCCAATTAATACCACTGGTTGACGGATAAATGCTTTCCAAAAGTCGTAAACTTGCTCTACCCACAGATGGACGCTGTAATTAACTGAGGCTTTTTCCGAAGCGCCCCAACCGAGCATATCTAAAGCGTAGACTGTGTGATATTCGCCCAAAACTTCTAAATTATGCCGCCAATGACCAATAGAAGCACCAAACCCGTGTAGTAAAATCAGCGGTGTTGTATTTTGCTGATGCTGGGGAGAGCGAATATAAGTGTAGCGCGTCTGCCAACCCCGCCAAACCCAGTCTCTTTGATTACCAACCCGTTGCTGCCAGTGTACCGCATTGGTCACATTGCCCTCCCATTGATCGGTATTGAAATACTCTTACCTGAATAGTACTAAGTTTAGACGTGGATAAAGGATATGGGGAGCCATAATTACCCATTACCCATGACGCTACATGCTTTCCGAAGCAAGGCGACTCTAACGCAGTGGCTCCCCCATGCTCCATTGTAAACGTTTGTATATTTTATTACTTTTTGTTGGCAAAAATTTCTTTTAAGTGTAGTGTTGCTATCCTGGAACTATACCTTACACTTTAAAAGTTAATGAATTGATAAATAATTGTTACAATAGTTAATGCTTCTGCAGGTTGTGTAATTTAGATTAACGATCGCCCAGAAATTCTCTCAGACTGAGTAGAATGACAAATACAACAACCTGACAACCAGTTTATGGATTAGTTACCCTAGAAGTATAGGCTAATTTTTGATTCCGCAGCTATTTGTCGATTTTAAAGCTGAGGTTGACCACTTAAAAATTAAGCCGATCAAGACCAAACCAAATTCTTAACTAAGAGCTCCCACGAAACACAATGCCTGTGATTGAGAAAAAAAGAACTCGCGATTTGCCCCAAATTAACGAACGAATTCGTTTCCCTAAAATTCGGGTCATTGATACTGACGGTAGCCAGCTGGGAATTATCACCCCGCAGGAAGCAATACAACTAGCAGAAGAAAAAGAGCTAGATTTGGTGCTACTGAGTGATAAAGCTGACCCACCCGTCTGTCGAATCATGGACTACGGGAAATACAAGTTTGAGCAAGAAAAGAAAGCGCGGGAAGCCCGGAAAAAGCAACACACGGCTGACGTTAAAGAAGTGAAGATGCGCTATAAAATAGAAGAACACGACTATAACGTCCGTGTCAAGCAAGCAGAGCGCTTTCTCAAAGATGGTGATAAAGTCAAAGCTACTGTGATGTTCCGGGGTCGTGAAATTCAACACAGTGACTTAGCAGAAGAATTACTTAAGCGAATGGCTACTGATTTGGAGCCGTTTGGTGAGGTGCAGCAAGCACCGAAAAAAGAAGGGCGAAACATGATGATGTTACTCTCGCCCAAAAAATAATTTCGTCATTTTCTAAACATGCAGTATAATTCACAACTAAAAATTTAATACCGTCACTGTAGTCGGTAAAAGTTATCAAAATATTGATAGTCCTGGGCGCTGAGTGGGAAACATAATACTCAGATGCTCAGGACTTTTGCCATATCTACTAGATGGAGGAGTTTGTGAGTTATTATTCATCCCCATCCCCGTTGGTGTGGATATGAGAAAATCAAACTGCATGGAACTAAAAAATTACTGGGTTGCTGCAAATAAAAGACCTCTGGCACGATTATTAAAGTGGGTGAATCTCCGACCTGATGAGAGCGAACGAACTTGGATCATGTTTGCTTTTTATACTACAATATCTGTAGGATTACGGTGGGCAGAGGACAGTACCGTAGCATTGTTTTTAGACGAATATGGGGCTAACCCACTGCCAGTGATGTATATTGCTAGTGCAGTGGTGGGAGCAGGAATAGTTGTGATATATTCTTGGCTGCAAAAGATTTTTCCTTTGCGTTGGGTGATTGTGGCGATCGCACCCTGTATGGTGATTCCATTAGTTTTATTAGTCTTTTTACATCGGGGAATTCATGTTTCTTATTTGACAGTTATTATTGTATTTTTATTGAGATTATGGGTAGACGCACTATATGTAGTCAATGACCTCAACACTTCTATTGTTGCTAACCAACTATTTAACATTCGCGAGATTAAGCGCACTTATCCACTAGTCAGCAGTGGCCTTTTTGGTAGCTGATGTGATTAGTGGTTTTAGTTTGCCTTGGCTACTGCAATTCTTCAAGCTCAATAAGGTGATCCTCATCGCCTGTGTCGTGATTCTTTTAGGTACAGGAATTCTCTTCTATTTAAGTTATCACTATCGAGAAGCTTTTCCAGAAGCCCCACAACGGCTAATTTCTCAAGAACAAGCCTCACGACACCGCCGTCTGCAAACTCCATTAAAACGCTACACATGGCAGTTATTTGCCTTTGTTGGTCTTTTGCAAGTGATTGGGTTGTTAATAGATTTTCAGTATCTGCACGAATTGAAGTCAAATTTCGGCGATCGCCAACTCGCTAGCTTTTTAGGTCTGTTTGGTGGGATTGTGGGACTGTGTGAGTTAATCACCCAGTGGTTTATCTCCAGCAGACTCATCGAACGGATTGGGGTGTTTTTCGCGGCGGCGCTTTTACCGATCACTGTTGGTTTTGTCGTACCAGCAGTGATCGCATTAGTGAATATATTTCCCGCAATGCGATCGCCAAGTTTGTTTTGGGGGTTGGTAATTCTCAAATTCTGTGATGAACTTTTACGGTACACATTTGTGATGAGTAGCGGGCCTGTGCTGTACCAACCAATTCCAGAACGAATTCGTAGCCGCACACAAACATTATCGGGCGGAACTGCCGAAGCGATCGCTACAGGTTTGGCAGGATTTCTGATTTTTGTAACTTTAATATTTTGTCAGCAATTTGTTCCAGTTCCATTACAACGTTGGGTATTTATCGCTGAAACAATTTTCATGGCTGGCGCCTGTTTACGAGTAGTTTTAATTTTGCGATCGCGCTATGTTGACCTTTTAGTTTTCAGTGCAGATCGGGGTGAATTGAACACTACAAATGTTGGTTTACGCCTCTTAAAGCAGGGAGTAATTAAGGCTTTATCTGAAAAAGGTAGCGAGGCAGATAAACATTCTTGTATTCAACTATTAGCCCAAATCGACCCCCAAGGTTCCGCCGAAGTTTTAGCACCATTGCTACTTATATTACCACCAGATTTGCAATGCCAAAGTTTGGAAGTGATGCTTATGGGAGATGCAAATCCTGCTTATTTACCAGATATCCGCCCTTTATTAAAACAGCCCCAAGAAACAGTTACCCCTGAAGTTTTTGCCCTCGCTTTACGCTACGTTGGACTGGCTGAACCACATCCTAATTTAAGTCTTCTGGAAGAGTACCTACATCCACGACAACACTCACTTATCCGTGCCACTGCCGCCGCTTTACTCTTGCGACAGGGAACGCCAATGCAAAAAGTAGGAGCTACCAAAACCATGCGCCGGATGCTGACTCATAAACAAGAACGAGAACGAGTAAATGCAGTTCAAGCTTTAAGAGAAGCAGTTTATTTACAGGCTTTACGGATTCACATTCCGAATTTATTACAAGATGAATCATTACGGGTACGTTGTGCTGTATTAGAAATGATTGCGGCCACCCGATTAGAGGAATATTATTCAGCACTGATAGCGGCACTTTACTATAAGTCCACCAGAAATACAGCAATGCGTGCCTTAGTAAAACTACAAAATGATGCCCTAGAAATGCTGCTAGAAGTTGCTACTAATATTTATAAACCAGAAGTAGTGCGGATGTATGCTTGGCGTACTATTGGTCAAATTGGCACTTTAGAAGCCATCGATAGTTTATGGCAGCACTTAGAAATATCTTGGGGTACTACCAGATATCATATTCTTCGCAGCTTATTAAAAATACACAAACAACCAGAAATTACTAGTTTAGAGGATCACTTTTATGAAAATAGGGTAGAAATTTTAATTAACCAAGAATTACAGTTTTTGGGTGAAATTTATGCTGCATATACAGATTTTATCACACAACAAATGCTGGAAACTTATCAATCAAACGATAAAATTGTGATTGTCTGTAATTTATTACAACAGTCACTTTTAGAATTAGAAATTGATGTCAAGGAACGATTATTGTTATTACTGAAGCTGCTGTATTCCCCAGAAAAAATGCAAGCAGCTCGTTTTTAATCTGCGATCTGAATCAGGAGTCAACTTGGCGCGAGGGCTAGAGATTTTAGACCATATCATAAATCTGCCCACCAAATCCCTGTTACTGAATATATTAGACCAGCGATCGCACGCAGAAAAACTATATTTACTTGTGGAAGCAGGATTAGTAGAATATCAACAAATGTTAGTTAGCGAGCGGCTTTATCATTTGTTAACAGTAGCTAATTTGCTTTCTGACTGGTGTTTAGCTTGCTGTTTTCATCTTGCTCAAGTTAGCCATATTCGACTGACAATTTCGGATATTTTGCTGACTTTACGTCATCCTACAGGCTTTGTCCGAGAAGCAGCAATTTCATACCTGAGTGTGGTTTCACACCGTGTGCTGCTAGAACTACTACCCCAGCTACAAAAAGATCCACACCCGCTTGTCATTGCTCAAGTTAAAGAGTTGATAGCAAAATATCAACTCGTAAAATTCTGACATTGTATTAACTTTGCAGTGGGATAATTAGCTTGGTCTTTACACTGAAATCCTCATACTCAAATCTAACCACTTCGACTGAGTAATGGGCGCACTACTAGAAATATAATCAACACCAGTCTCAGCCACAGCGCGAATCGTGTCCAAAGTCACATTCCCCGAAGCCTCAATCTTTACCCTGCTATCCTGCTGGCGAATCAACTCTACCGCCTGACGCATCATACCTAGAGGCATATTATCCAACATAATAATGTCAGCTTCGTGCTGTAAGGCTGCTTGTACCTGCTCTAAACTTTCCGTCTCTACTTCTATTGTCAAGGGATAAGGTATCTGGGAACGAATGCGGGTAATAGCCTCACCAATTCCTCCAGCTGCTGCAATGTGATTATCC
>CAVYXS010000171.1:0-20691 GCA_963772205.1 uncultured cyanobacterium | reverse complement strand
GAGGAAAGCGGAGATAAGAATTGGCCGGCATGATAGTATTGCCTCGGGCATGAGCTTGATAAGCAAGTTTGACAGCTTGGAGGATCTCCTGATCGCGATCGCGCAACAATTCGTCAATTTCATCGCCGGTTAACAATAATAAGTCTTCTGAGTTTGAGTTCATGGGTTTATTGATTAAAAGTTGTTTCTAGTTGTGACTCTGTCGGAGACCAGAAATAGGAAACATTCCCAAAATGTTCGTAAACCCATCTATCCGAATAAATCGTGTCGAGATAGCGTTCTCCGCGATCGTAGAAAAGAGCAACACAGGTAGAATTGACGGGAATTTGTGCCTGAAACTTTAAGATTGCCGAAACAATGGCTCCTGAAGAACCTCCCGCAAAAATGGCTTCACGATTGACCAAGCGCCGACATCCAGTAATACATTCGAGATCGGAGATTAAAAAGTGAGTGCTGGCAAAATCGGGATGAAATAGTTCGGGGACTAGACTGCTTCCTGCGATCCGGGAATCAATCGATTTTTCGGCTCATCACCAAAAATAACACTGCCTCGGGCATCTACGGCAATGATCTGGGTATTTAATCCCTGTTGGGCGATATATTCCGCACAACCGCGCAAACTACCGCAACTGCTGGTAGCACAAAATAAATAATCAACGCAATCACCTAATTCCCTGTTAATTTCGCGCATAGTTTGATGATGTGCTAAGGGATTATCAGTATTTGTATACTGATTGCAGTTGAAGCTATTAGGAATGTGATCGAGCAATTCTTGCACCCGTTTGATGCGAGCTTGGAGGAAACCCCCCGTCACGGGATCGGGTTTTTCCACTAAATTCACAGTTGCGCCATAAGCTTCAACGATTTTACGGTTCGTATTCGTTGAGTTGATATCCATGACACAAATTAGCTTCATTTCTAAATAAGCACAAGCCTGAGCTAAACCGATGACTAGATTACCAGAACTTGATTCGATAATGGTTGTATGTTTGTCAATCTTGCCTTTTTTGAGAGCTTCTAATAGCATGTGGGTTGCAGGTCGATCCTTAATACTTCCTCCTGGATTTAAGAATTCTAATTTCCCATAGAGATTGAATTTTGGCTTGTCGAGTAATTTGTCTAATTTGACCAAAGGTGTATTGCCAACGGCGGCTAAAATTCCATTTGTTTTTTGCATTACTAGCTTCAATCCATGTATAAAAAACGAGGGTTTATTGGCTCGAATTCAAGGGTTTGTATCTGATTGCAGAGATTTAGTTAAAATCCCATCATGAGTTAGATTAACTGAGTGTTTTTGTCTGCTAACTCGTTGAATATTTGAAGTTATTGTTTTACCTGAAGATGTCTTGATTAGAATAGCTAGTCTTGCCGCAGTACGATGAGAAAAAACTTCAGCTAAAGGAAGCTGAATTTGATAAATTTTTTGCAGACGACTAACAAGTTGTGTTATTAACAATGAATTGCCACCAATTTCAAAAAAATCATCATTTATTCCGACTTTTTCTAAATTTAATAATGAAGCTATCAAGGAACAAACTGTTGTTTCCCAATCATTGCGAGGTGCAATGTAGGGCTTTTGCGTTTCCTCCCAATTCACTTTAGGTAATGCACTGCGATTAAGTTTTCCATTAGTAGTTAATGGGATATCTTCAATGGAAATAAATGCAGCGGGAATCATATAATCCGGTAGATGATTTTTGAGGAAATCACGTAAAATTGTCGTTAGGTTATCCTTTTTATTTGAAACAAAGTAAGCAACAATGCAAGGCTCTGCCTTGGGTGTAGTTTGATTAATAACAGCAGCTATTTTGACATCTGGGTGATTACTCAAAACTGATTCAATTTCACCCAATTCAATCCGAAAACCACGAATCTTTACTTGGTAATCAATCCGACCGATAAATTCGATATTCCCATCCGCAAGATAACGAGCTTGATCACCAGTTTTATATAACCTTCCCGATTCTGCAAAAGGATTTTCGATAAAAGCTTGTTGTGTCTGTTGTGAATTGTATAAATAACCACGTCCAACACCAGCCCCACCAACATATAGTTCTCCAGCTACTCCAATTGGCACAGGTTGTAAGTAATTATTCAGAATGTATAACTGTGTATTGGATATTGGACGACCAATTGGTATATTAAGGGTTGTTTCCGCAGGTGGTTCATACATGGGATAATGGGTGACATCATCGGAACATTCCGTTGGACCATAAGCATTGATCATCGGAATGCTTGGATAGTACTCGAACCATTGACGACACAATTGTGGTGGTAAAGTCTCACCTGTTAACAATAACCATCGCAATGTGGATAAATTAGGTTTAATAATACCAGATTCGATGTGTTGAATTATTATCCTTAATACTGATGGTACAATTTCTAAAATTGATATTTCTTGATGTTGTACTATTGAGATTAATTTTTCTGTATCTACAGCAATTTCTGTGGGGACAATTTCAACTTTTCCGCCTATAAGTAATGCCACAAGAAATTGCCAAATACTAATATCAAATGTTTGGGTTGCTGTTTGTGCGACTACATCACTGTTATTTAATTGTAAATCTGCAATTTTCGCGTAGAGATGATTCAACATTCCCCGATGTTCTAGCATTGCTCCCTTGGGTTTTCCTGTGGAACCAGAAGTGTAAATGACGTAAGCTAGGTTATCGGGATTGCAGCGTACTGGTAAATTTTCAGATTCGTATTTTGGAAATTCTAAATCTTCAAGTAATAGTGATTTTACTTGTGAATTTAGCTGATTTACCAAAGATGAGTAAGCTTTAGTATTTAATACCAAAGGTACTTGACTTTGTTCTAATACTTGATGGATTCGTTCAGGTGGATGTTGGGGATTTAGGGGTAGGTATGCTCCACCTGCTTTGAATATTGCTAGGATGGCTGTGAGGAAGTCGATGTTGCGATCGCACAACAAAGCAACGATGGTTTCTGCTCCAACTCCTTGCTCTACTAAATACCTTGCCCAACGGTTAGCACGGGTGTTTAACTGATGGTAGGTTAATTGTTGGTCTTGAAATACAGACCGCGATCGCATCTGGAGTCTGGGATACTTGCGCCTCAAATAGTTGATGAAATAATTGATCTTGGGGATACAATTGTTGAGTTTGATTCCATCCAAACAGCAATTGATGTCGTTCAGTTGCTGTTAACATTGGAACTTGCACGAGATGCTGTTCGGGATTAGCAACCATTGCTTCCAGGATAGTTTGGAAATGTTGTGCTATTTGAATAATAGTAGGTCCTATCAAACCGCTAGGATCATAGTTGAGCTTTAAAAACATTTCCCAACCAGTGTTGACTAACACAGTCAGGGGATAATTGGTTTGTTCAATTACCCCAACATTACTGATTTTTAAACTGCTATTTTTATCTAGCAAAGAAGTATCTACAGGGTAATTCTCTAACACCAATAAGCTTTCAAATAATGGCATTCCTTGAGGAACTTCACTCCATTTTTGAATGTCCACCAAAAAACTATAGGAGTATTGTTCAGATTCTACCTGTTGTGTCTGTAAGTTTTTCAGCCAGGGCAAAAGTTCCACTGTTTCTGAAATTTGTACCCTCATAGGTAGGGTGTTAATAAACAATCCCACCATAGATTCTACTCCTACCATCACTGGTGGACGACCAGACACAGTGAAGCCAAAAACCACATCTGATTCTCCACTGTAGTGGCTCAGTAGCAATGCCCATGCTCCTTGTACTAAAGTATTTACAGTCAATTGGTGTTGTCGAGTAAAAGACTGTAAGGAAGCGATCGCTTCCTTGCTCAAGGAAATTTCGTGTAGACTGTTGCTCTTTGGTTGTTCTGGCTTGAGAGATGCTTTATTGAATCTCAGAGAGGTTGGTGCGGTAAAGCCTTGCAGTTTTTCTCGCCAATATACCTGTGCTGCGGTAATATCTTGCTTTTGTAACCAGCTAATGTAGTTTCGATAAGGCTGAGGAGGTTGTAAGCGTAAATTTTCCGCTTCTGTTGTCAAATAGCCATGATATAAAGTAAAAACTTCTTTTAATACTATAGATAAAGACCATCCATCCAGCAATAAGTGATGATGTCCCCAAACAAATTCAGATA
The DNA here is from genome assembly GCA_963772205.1 of uncultured cyanobacterium. Taxonomy (GTDB): domain Bacteria; phylum Cyanobacteriota; class Cyanobacteriia; order Cyanobacteriales; family Nostocaceae; genus Gloeotrichia. Next base: position 16,595 of record CAVYXS010000171.1, on the reverse strand, counting down.
AGTCATCACTCATCTGGATTAAATTGAGGCGCATGACTGGCGCTTGATCTAATGGTAGATTTTGTTTTCGCTCCAGTTCCAAAAAAGCCTGTAGTTGCTCTTGTTGCTTGGTAGTAGGTAGCGATCGCCAATCATGAATTTTAACTGAAACTGGCACTTGCCGATACACGACTTGCAGAGTTTGGTCACTAATCCCCCAAAGAAAAGCAGTCCGCAATACTGAATGGCGAGCCACTACTTCTAACCAAGCTTGCTCAAAGGTCTGCACATGTAAATTCCCCTGCAAAGTGCAAACAAACTGCTCAAAATAAGCTCCCAATTGGGGAGTATACAAACTATGGAATAGGATACCCTCTTGCATGGGAGAAAGAGGATAAATATTTTCGATATTTCGCCAATGGGTTTTGCTATTTCCTGCTTGCACACATAGATGGGCTAATACTTGCTCTAGTTGCTCTTGGTTGAGTTTTGCTAAGGGAAAATCACTATGAGTATACCCACCAGCCTCAGGAGATAAACAATGAGCAATCAACCTTTGCAAATTGGCGATCAACTCTTCTGCTAGACTTTCAATTGTTGCCCGTTGATGGAAATTTTGGCTGTAAGTCCATTTTATCTGTAATTGACCATCAACAATCATCCCATCTACCTCTAGCTGATGGTGGCGATGTCCTTGGAGATTTTGCAATGCTCCTGGTGATTCTTTCGCCAATTTAGCTACAGAAGATGCCAATAATTCTTGATTAAATTGACCTAAGTAGTTAAAACTCACCTCTGGGATGGGTAGAGTTTGCAGTTGTTGACTAATTTCCACCCCGCTAAGATAGCGGAGAATTCCATAGCCAATACCACGTTTTGGTAGGCGACGTAGTTGTTCTTTGACTGATTTCAACGCCACCCCCGGATCATTCCCATCTTCGAGTTGTAACTGGATGGGAAAAATGCTGGTAAACCAACCGACGGTACGGGATAAATCCATGTCTGTAAACAGTGACTCTCGTCCATGACCTTCTAAGTCAACAAGTAAGGAGCATTTACCAGTCCAATGAGCAAAACTTTGTACTAATGCCGTTAGCAGGACATCATTAATTTGAGTATTATAGATAGAAGGCACTGAATGCAAGAGGGCGTGAGTCTCTTCTTGACTCAGAGAAACTGATATCTGAGCAGATGCAGCCACGGTATTAGCTTCTAAAGTTGCAGGATAATCTGTGGGTAAAGGAGTATAGTCTGCGCTTATATGAGTCAGCCAATAATTTAACTCAGCTTTCAGTTCTGCTGATTGTCCGTACTCTGTCAGCCGATGGGACCAATCACGAAAAGAAGATGTCTTAGGTGGTAGTTGAATTGCTTCACCGCTATTGATTTGTTGATAAGCATTAAACAAGTCTGTTAACAAAATTCGCCAGGATACCCCATCCACTGCTAGGTGATGTATGATCAGCAGCAAACGACTTGGTTGATCAGCACCTAAGTAAAATAGTGCTGCTTGTATCAACTGTCCTGTAGAGAGGTTGAGGCTGGCTTGCAGTTCATTCCCAGTTGCTTCAATGGCGGCTGATTGCTGTTCGGCTAAAATTTCTGACAAATTTACCACTTGCAGAGGTACTGTTTCCCCCCGGTTAGCATGACTTTGCAGCCACTGTTGACTCTGTTGTATAAATCTGAGGCGCAGAGCATCATGATGTTCTAGCAATTCCTGGATCACTGCTAACAATAGTTCCGGTTTCAGGTCTGTTGGTACCTCTAGCAACACGGATTGGTTAAAGTGAGACGGGTTGGGTAGATTCTGCTCAAAAAACCAATGTTGAATGGGGGTGAGTGGTAATGAGCCGGTGACCAAACCTTGTTCCGCTGAGATTGTTTGGGTTGTACCCGTCACTGCTGCTAATTCAGCTATGGTTTGATGCTCAAACAGTTGCTTGGGAGTGAGACGAATTCCTGATTGATTTGCTCTGGCGATGGTTTGCAAACCCAGGATAGAATCGCCCCCTAGCTCAAAGAAGTTATCCTCAATCCCCACTGATTCAAGTCTTAAAACCTCAGCCCATATCAATGCTAATGTTTGTTCAGTAGCATTGCGTGGGGCAACAAAACTCGCTGTCAATTCCCGATGTAAATCTGGTGCTGGTAGTGCAAGTCTATCTAGTTTACCGTTGGCTGTTAATGGTAGGGTGTCTAAAGTGACAAAAGCACGGGGTAGCATATATTCTGGTAGCTTTTGCTTGAGGAATTCACGTATTTGATTAGTAGTGAGTGATTCATCCTCAGTGACTACATAAGCAACTAAGCTTTTGTTACCAGGAACATATTCTGTGGCAATAACTACAGTTTGTCGGATTTTAGGGTGGGTATTTAAAACGGATTCGATTTCTCCCAGTTCAATACGGAATCCCCGAATCTTCACCTGGTTATCTATGCGACCGAGAAATTCGATGTTACCATCACTCAGGTAGCGGGCGAGGTCGCCTGTTTTGTAAAGGCGTTCTGATTTGGAATTCGAGAAGGTATTTTGGATAAATTTTTCTTGGGTTAGTTCTGGGCGGTTGAGGTAGCCTCTGGCTAAACCATCACCACCAATATACAAGTCACCTACAACTCCAATGGGAACTGGTTGTAATTTGTTATCTAAAATATACAACTCAGTGTTAGCAATGGGACGACCGATGGGAATATTCCCTCCAGGGAAGCTTTGTTTTCCAACTTCGTAAATACAGCATCCTACTACAGTTTCTGTAGGACCATATTCGTTAATCAATCTAGTCGCTGGTGCGTGTTTTTGCCAGAAAGAAGTAACTTTTTCTGATAAGGCTTCCCCACCAATAATAAATGCTTGAGTTTCAATGTTTACTTGTTCTGAGGTTAATAAATGGCTGAGTACTTCTAAATGAGCCGGGGTAATTTTTACAAGACTAAACTTAGTACCAGAACACAACGCTGCTTTAAGTGCTTCAATTTCTCCTTCGTCTGGTAAAAGCACTACCTTCCGTCCTACCAATAAAGGAGAAAATAAACTGGTAATAGTGGCATCGAAGGCAATAGAAGAATTGACAATAGAACCAACTCCTGCGGCAACATTATAAGCTTTTGTACACCAGCTTAAATAATTCACGATCCCACTATGGAGAATCATTGTTCCCTTGGGTTTCCCGGTAGAACCAGAAGTATAAATGATGTAAGCTAAATTATCTGACTTGACTTTCCGACAAGGGTTATCCTGAGAGTAGTCAGCAAAGTTTTGCCAATCTTCATCCAGACAAATTGTTTGTGTTTGGTGTTCTGGAAGTTGTTTTAATAAGTGCTGTTGAGTTAGTAGTATTGGTAATTGTGAATCTTCCAACATATAACTCAGCTTTTCTTGTGGATAAGTAGGGTCAAGAGGTACATAAGCACCACCTGCTTTGAGAATTCCCAATAGTCCCACAACCATGTCCAAAGAACGTTCTACACAAATACCAACTAGCACCTCAGGTCCCACACCCAAAATTTTCAAGTAATGTGCCAATTGGTTGGCGCGCAAGTTCAATTCTTGGTACGATAGGTGTCGATCTTCATACACAATCGCCACCGCATTTGGTGTCCGCTCTACCTGCTCCTCAAATAACTGATGAATACACTTATTTTGGGGATAGTTTGTTTGAGTGTCGTTCCATTCCACCAGCAACTGATGTCGCTCATTGGCTCTTAATAAAGGTAATTGGTCAATGGGCTGTTCGGGGTTAGCAACAATCCCCTCTAGCAAGGTCTGGAAATGACCAATCATCCGAGTTATGGTGGCATCATCAAACAGATCAGTACTATATTCCCACCATCCCGTCAGTCCATCAGTCGTGTTCTCAACAGATAAAGTCAAATCAAACTTTGATGTTTTATTTTCTACCACCAATGGACTGAGAGTTAAGCCAGCCAGTTCCATTTTTTCTACAGGGGTATTCTGGAGCGCAAACATCACCTGAAACAGAGATGTATGGCTTAAATCTCGTTCTGGGACTAAAGCATCTACCAGTAACTCAAAAGGTATATCTTGATGAGCATAGGCGGCTTTGGTAATCTCCTTCACCCGATCCAGTAATTCTCGGTAACTGGGATTCCCTGATAAATCAGTGCGGAGGACTAAGGTATTGACAAAAAAGCCAATTAACCCTTCAATTTCACTCTTGTTGCGGTTAGCAATGGGAGAACCCACTAAAATGTCTTCTTGACCTGCATAGCGGTACAGTAGAATGTTAAAGGCTGTTAGCAGCGTCATGAACAGGGTAGCCCCTTCTTGCCTGCTCAATAATTTCAGTGCTTCACTTAGCTCCCTAGGAAAGGCAAAAGTTTGATATCCTCCTTGGAAAGTTTGCACAGCAGGTCGCGGTCGGTCAGTGGGTAAAGATAATAAAGTGGGTGCGTTTGCTAGTTGTTTTTGCCAGTAAGCAAGTTGGGATTTCAATATGTCACCTTGCAACCATTGTCTGATCCAAACTGCATAGTCGGCGTATTGGATGGGTAGTTCTCTTAGTTGTAAGGTTTGACCATAATAGAGGGATGAATAGAACGTGCCTAACTCTCGCACAAAGATGCTCTTAGACCAACCATCGGCAACAATATGATGCAGACACAGTAACAAAATATGTTCTGTATCTGATAATTCTACCAAAGTCCCTCTGACTAAAGGTTCTGTTGCTAAGTTAAAGGGGCGTTGGGCTACTTTGGTTGCTAATTCCTGCCAACAAATTTCTTGCTCATTAGGGGACAATTTCCGCCAGTCTATCACTGATAATTTCCAAATACCAGTAGGGCGAATTATTTGCACTGGTTCCCCATTTTGGATGATGAAGTTTGTCCGCAAGGCTTCATGTCTATTAATAATTTCGCTGAAGCTTTGTTCTAAAAATTCTACATGCAGTTTACCTTGAAGACGTACTGCTCCGGGAAGGTTATAAAAGGCATTATCTGGATCTAACTGGGTAATCACCCACAACCTTTGTTGAGCAAAGGATAGTGGTAATGGTAAATCTCTGATGGTAGGTAATATAGGGTGAATTTTAGCAGGATTTCTATCCTTTTGTAGCAGAGTGATAATTTCTGCTTTATATTCTTTAATTTCACTGAGTAGCGTGGGAGTCAACACCTCTTGGGGCGCTCGATAACGGAGTTTATCACCATCAACCCACAGTTCTACATTATTAGCAGCAAGATGCTCCAGAAATTCAACTAAATTTATCTTTAAATTCATATTTAAATTCATATTTCACCCTCTATTAAATTGTCTTGAGTTGATGCAACTGCTAAGGTAGTGATATAGGAGTTAAAGTGGACTTCTAGATTGGTTTGTATTGTCTTGGGTAAAGCTAATTCTGACTGTAACAATTTTGCCAGTTGCAAAATACTGGAATCATTAATAAACTTTTCTATTGGTAAATTTACAGCTAGATCCGTGGAAATCCAATTTTTGAGTTGCACAGCCATCAAAGAATCAAGACCTAATTCCAACAAGGACTGTTGTATTTCTAGATTTGTCGAAGATTTAAATCCCAGAACTTTAGAGACATATTGTTGTAAATAAGTGACCAACAAATCTAAGTGTTTGCTTGCTTCCGCCTCTTGTAACTGTTGTAAAATATTTGACTTTGACTTTATCCCCGGCTGATTTGCATCTGTCTGATTACTTGTTATCGGGAGAGCAGTATCAATTATAGACTCTAAAAATGCAGAATTGATATTGGGGAAAAACTCTAAATATTTAGACCAGTTGATGGGTATCACTCCCACTTGAGCAGTGTTTTGTGGCAATAGATACTCTAGAGCCTCTAGTGCTTGCTGTGGTTGCATCGGTTCTAATCCCTGTATCAACCACTGAGCCTCGCGCCCACTACCTATAGTTGCAGCCATTCCCACTTGCGCCCAAGGACCCCAGTTAATACTCAGTGCGGGCAACCCTTGCATTTGTCGGTAATGAGCTAGAGTATCTAAAAAGGTATTAGCGGCTGCATAGTTACCTAAACCGGAGCCACCTGTCATGGAAGCAACAGAGGAGAAAAGTACAAAAAAGTCTAATGGTATATCCTTTGTCAGCATGTGTAAATTCCATGAACCAGTGACTTTGGGCGCGAACACTTTCACAAACAGTTCCCATTCATGATCACGCAACAGCCGGTCATCATAGATACCAGCCGAGTGAATTATACCCCGCAACGGCGGCATGGATATTTTAATTTCAGCTAGCACTTTGGCTACTTGCTCTATTTGGGAGATATCAGCACAAGCAACGACAATTTGAGCGCCTAGCTGTTCTAACTCTTTTAAGGTTTCTCTGGCATGGGCATTAGCACCACTACGACCCATAAGCACCAAATGACGCGCTCCACATTCTACCATCCATTGGGCTATATGTAAACCGATTCCGCCTAATCCACCCACAATCAGGTAAGTGCTATTCTCCTGTAAATTCAGAGGCTGTGGTGGATGTTTGCGACTACGTACTAACTGGGCTAAATAGAGTTGGTTGTGTCGCCAAGCCATCAGTGCTTGACCTGGTGAATCTGCTGACCAGATTTGAGCAAATAAATCTTGCACCTGATGTTCATGGGGGGATGGATTTAAATCCATCAGCATACACTTGAATTCGGGATGCTCCATATGAATGACTTTAGCCAAACCCCACAAGGGTGATTGCTCTACTGCTAAGGAAGTGGATGTTTTACCTACCGCCTGTGCTCCTCTGGTAACTAAGCATAGGGAAGGAGGTGCGCTCAAGCCCATGTTGACTAGGGATTGGACTAAATGTAAAGTACTGGCGCAGCCCATGCTTGCAGCAGTTTCTAAATCTTTTGCCCTGAGTGGTTCCTCAACTACATCCAAGCTCCACAAATGCACTATTTTATACAATTGGGATTTGTTGGAGTTAACCACATCTTGCAGTAATCGCTGAAAGTCAACAGGATTTTTCAGATCAATGGTGAACTCATGTTTACTTAACTGTTGATACTGATTTCTTGGAAAAACTAGGGTGCAGACTTCATTCTTCGCTGACAGTAGTGCGGCTAACTGCTTGCCAATGCCTTGGGTATCTGCGAAAATTAGCCAATTCCTGGGGGAGTGCTGCTGTGGTTGGGGATGATCGGGTGGAGCCAGAATCACAGACTGCTGGGGACGCCATTCTACCTCATATAGCCAATTACTCCAGGATGACTCTGGGGTGGGTACTAGGGTTTGGGGATTAACTGGCTGGAGTTGCAAACCTTCTACAATAGCAACCAGTTGTCCATCGTCAGTAAACAGCTGCAAATCTGCATTTAATATTTGGGGATGGGAGCCGTTGACTGGGCGCAGCCTTGCTTGGCTCCACAATCTATTTTCAGGGTGTCTAAATATGGTGAGTTTTTCGATCCCAATTTGTGCATAAGTAGTATTTAACCTACTATCCTCAAGGAATAAAGCCCCGACTACTTGCAAGGATGCATCCAGCAGTACTGGGTGTAATTTGTAGTCTGACTTTAATATCAGTGCTTCTGGTAATTGAATCTGACCTAAGGCTGATTCTGAATCTCGCCACAGTTGTTCAATGGCTCGGAAACTATCACCATAATCAATACCCCGTCTTTGCAACTGTTGGTAATAGTCTGGGACTGATATTTCCTCTTGGTAACGAGCTTTTACAACAGTTAAGTCTACTGGAGGAGCTGTTTCATCTTTGTTTCTGACAAGCACCTTTCCAGATATATGTAGCACCCAAGTTGAGTTTTCATTCTCTGGTTCTGTTGGGATTGTCAAACTGAAAATCTGGAAGGTAAATGTTGATTTACCTTGGGGCGTTAAAATTAACTGCAGCGTCTTAACTTCATTGTCTGCTAAAACCAGTGGCTGTTGAATGCCGATCTCTGCCAAAACCAAATTCTCGGTTTTGAGAACTATAGCCCCAGCAGAGTAAATCATCCCTAGGTAAACTGTGGTAGGCACAATCACCTGGTTAAGAAGGCGATGCTGCTGTAGAAAACTGGGAGCATCTGGGCTAATTTGGTACTGGAAACGGATCTCGTCCAGTCCTGCTAATTGTAAACGCTGACCCCGTAAGGGATGAGGGTTGTGATTTATTACCCCATTTGACTTACTTTTAGGATGCTCAATCCAGTGTCTTTGTCGCTGGAAGGTATAAGTTGGCAGTTGCAGACGGCGACGAGGGTAGTCCCGATCAAAGCCAGACCAATCTATGGGCACTCCACGCACATATAATTGTCCTAGGCTGGTTAGGAGTTGTTGCCAATCTGATTGTCCTGGACGTAAACTAGGCAACCATACACCTGTCCCCGGTGGTAGATAGTGACGACCCATACCTAATAAAGTAGGTTTGGGACCAATCTCGACAAACACGCGATCGCCTAACTGCTGAAAAGTATCCATACTTGCAGTAAATAAGACTGGTTTTTGTAAATGATTACACCAGTATTCTGGAGTCGCGATTGATGCATCTGCTACCGTGCCAGTAATGTTGGAAATAATTTTGATTTGGGGACTAAAGTAAGTTATTTCTCCTGCTATCTGGGCAAAATCATGTAACATCGGCTGCATTAAAGCCGAGTGAAAGCCACGAGAAACTTTTAGCTGTTTGGTCTCCACTCCTTTGGCTTCTAAGCTGGCGGTCGCTGCTGCTAATGCTGAGGATTCACCAGAAATGACGATACTTTGGTGACCATTAATGGCGGCAATGGACAGTTGATTCCCATAGGGTTGTATGGCGGCTGTGACAGTTGCCTGGTCAGTAAATACTGTTACCATGCCTCCTGGGGGGCAAGCTGTTTGCATTAATCGTCCCCGTTGAGCAATCAACTTTAACCCATCTTTTAAGCTGAACACCCCGGCTACAGTTGCTGCCACATATTCTCCCACACTGTGTCCCATGACTACATCTGGAGTGATTCCCCAAGATTTCCATAACTGATAGAGGGCGTATTCTAGAGCAAATAAGACGGGTTGAGTGTAGGCGGTTTCATTTATGGGTGAGTCCTCTGCATTGGCTGGATACAGGACTTGTAATAGGGGTATTTCTAAATAAGGACGGAGGATGCGATCGCAGTCCTGTAAAATTTTTCTAAATGTGGGTTGGGTTTCGTAAAGTTGGCGTCCCATACCCACATACTGAGAGCCTTGACCTGTGAATAAGAAGGCTATTTTTGTTTTACTATTGGGTGGTACTTGACGGGTAAATAGCTGATCTGATGCTTCACCTGCGGCAAAAGTACTTAGTTGTGCAATAATTTGTGCGGGTTCTGCTGCTACTACAGCTAAACGATGGGCAAAATGCGATCGCCCTGTATTGGTAGTGAAACATATATCTGCAATGGATGCATCTTTTTTGGCTGCTAGGAATGCTTGATAAGTTTGCGCCAACTCCCGCAAAGCTGACTCACTTTTAGCTGAGAGGGTGAATAGATGCTCTTGACGCTCAACATCTGATGTCACAGATAATGGCTCATCTGCTGACTCTAGAATCACATGAGCATTGGTGCCGCCAAAACCAAAGGAACTCACACCAGCATAACGGCGATCTTGACCTTCACTTAAAGACCAAGGTTGAAGCTGAGTCGGGATCGAAAAGGCTGTATCTTCCAGAGAAATATATGGGTTTAACTCTTGCAGATGCAAATGAGGCGGAATTTCCTGATGTTGTAGAGACAGTACCACCTTAATTAAACCAGCTATTCCCGCCGCCGATTCTAAATGACCGATATTAGTTTTGACTGAACCCAACCAACAACGGTTGGATGGGGAACGTCCTTGGTTCAGAACTTTTTTCAGCGCTTTGACTTCAATGGGATCTCCAAGTGTTGTCCCAGTTCCGTGAGTTTCCACGTAGCTAATTTCTGCCGGTGCTACTCCAGCATTTTCCAAAGCTTGATTGATCACAGCCTGTTGTGCAAGACCATTAGGTGCTGTCAGTGCATAAGTCAAACCATCTTGATTAACGGCTGAACCTCTAATCACCGCCTGAATCCAGTCTCCATCTCGAACTGCATCCTCAACCCGTTTGAGGATGACAACTCCGCAGCCTTCGGCACGTACATAACCATCAGCATTGGTATCAAAGGTTTTACAACGACCGTCCAAAGCCATCATCCCTGCTTGAGAGAAAGTAATGTTTGTCTCAGGAGACAAAATCAGATTAACTCCTCCGACTATACACAGATCTGATTCTTTGTTTTTCAAACTCTGACAAGCAGAATGAAGTGCAACCAGTGATGCAGAGCAAGCAGTATCTATAGCTATGCTTGGTCCATGTAAATTTAAAAGGTAAGATATTCGATTAGCACTAATAGAAAAGGCGGTGCCGATAGCATTATATGCATTAATATTAGAGTAATCTTTCAATAAAACTTGAATATAGTCATTATTGCTAATACCCACAAACACACCAGTTCGACTACCAGATAGGTTTTTTGGTACCAACCCAGCATTTTCTAAAGCTTCCCAAGTAACTTCTAATAATATTCTCTGCTGAGGGTCTATCCGCTCTGCTTCCCGAGGAGAAATTCCAAAGAAACTAGCATCGAACTGATCTACTTGTTGCAAAAAACCACCCCAACGAGTGTGCATTTTTCCCGGTGTAGCAGGAGTTGGGTGATAAAAGCGGTCAATATCCCATCGTTCAGGCGGTATTTCGGTAATAGCATCTACGCCGTTACGTAATAGTTGCCAAAAAGATTCCGGGTTATTTGCACCAGGAAAGCGACAGCCAATACCGATAATACCTATGGTTTCCATTTTGAACCTACAAATTGCATATTGTTTTCTGCTAACTCAGTAGGTAGGTGGGAATAAACACACCTATGTTCACAAAAGCGAAATTCTAATTAGCTACTAAATGAGAAAATTGCTGAAAGGTTTTAATGTTACTTTGGATAGTATCATTGATCGAGCCTCTAGATGACATTATACGCATTTCCCGATTAACCGGTGACAGATAATCAAAGTCGGCAAAGAATCCTCTGAGTTCCGAAATCAGCCGTTGACGATTTCTAGATGCTACATGAAAACCTTCATGTTCACAACAAAAACATTTATACATCCATTCGAGAGCTTCAGAAGCAGACATGCCAAATAAAGGAGCCTGCAATAATCTGTATACTATTTCCATGATCAGGTAGTCATCATTGAAATAGCGATGAGGTAATACAGCAGAAAGCCCTCCTAATGCGCCATGCTGTAACAGACAAATTGCCAGGTTACCTAGATATTTTTCATACGCTGTTGGTTTGGAGAAATCTTTGTACAAATCTTGAGAAATAACCTTGGAGGTTGTTGTGTGAAAAGATTCATCTAAAAAATGATAATGGGAAACTTCTGTAGGGGCTGGGATGAATTCTCCGGTTTTTTCCAGCTTTGTAAAATACTTGGCAATGGGATGTTCCAAATTCTTGAGATGCATATTCGCGATCATGCGTACGGCGTAGAATTGGCAAGCTAGAAAAGGCGAACCACCTCCCCAGTTGAAAGTGAAGAAGTTTTGTAGGGAATGTTTGAAAGACCTGCCAATTATACCCGTTGTCGGTATTTTAAAAACAAAACTATTTTTCTCTTCTAACTCCCTTAAATACTGTGAATAGTGTTGTTTTTTGCCATTAAGCATACTTTTGGCTACAAAACGTAAAGCGTAATATTTAGAAGTGGGAATAAAATTATTTCCTAAGGTCAAATTGTAAGATTTCAATTGAAAAGATGAGTTGAGTTCTTCCTTACCTATCAAAGCAATTGCTGTCATTAACCCTATTTTGCGAAAAGCTTTAATATGGTAATGTTCTTGCTTTGTTTCCATCGCTAGTTCTTGGGCAACAGTTTCATACCCAATGGACGAAAAAACATCCGCCGTTACTTGATTCAGTATTACTGTTTCGGTTTCAGAATTAGAGATATAGTTATAGTTAGCAAACCAATGAATATGATTAAAAGCTAATTTTTGAGAGGGTGAAGCAGATTCATAAATTGGACTACCAAATAGCAGAGATTGGTGAGGCTCAGTCCAATAATGATTACTATTGTGGCTATATTTAAATTTTTTGTTTAGCTCGTCAATTTTTTCTGTATAATCAGAATTACTATTATTTTGATAGGTAGTCCCTATTAGTTTGTGATGTTTTTTGACTTGTTCATTAGTGGCAGTTGTGGATTGTTGTGCCGTACTTGATATCTTCATATAAACTCCCAGATCTATTTATTTGCAACAATTTGGTAACAATATTTAAGAAATATTTTCTTAAAATTCAACACTAAGTTCTGCTGCTAGATACTGAGTTAAAGCTTCAATAGTAGGATAATCATATAGTACCATCGGGTCAATTTCGTATTCTAACCAACTCCCCAATCTACCACTTAAACCAATAGCTGCTAATGAATCCAAACCATACCTATCAAAAGGAATTGTCACATCAATTTCCTGTTCACTGATATTTAGTAACTGAGACACATAAGATACTATCCATTGTTGAATCTCTGCTACTGTAAACAGACGCTGATTGCCATTGTTTTCAGCTTTAAGGCTTTTTAAGTCTGTGGACATTGTATAAATTTCCGAATTTGAGGTTTCCATTTTTTAAATTTCCTGACAATAATGCCTAAAATATGACTTCCCCTGCTCAAGTTTTATTCAAAACTACCTTGTGGTAGATAATTTGTCTAATGTGGATTCAATATCGCTCTGCAAATTTATCACCTTATATTTGTTGTGGAAATTTATACTCCAATCGTAGACAACATTTAAATTACCAGCTAAAAATCCAGAGCGACAAGCATGACGCTGAATTTTACCACTTGATGTTTTGGGAATACTGTTGGTTTTAATTAAAACTACAGCATAAACCTGTAAACTGTGTTGAGATGTTATGGCTTCACGGATATTCCCTACCACTTCTGGACCATCCAGTTTCCGTAAATAACTTCGCTCTACTTCCTGGACAATAACCAATCGCTCTGAATTATCAATATCTACAGAAAAAGCTGCGCCGCAACTAGGATGCAGTGCTGGATGGCTTTTTTCCACTGTCATTTCAATGTCTTGGGGATAATAATTTTGTCCTCGGATAATAATTACATCTTTGAGTCGCCCTGTAATAAACAACTGATTATCATGTAAAAATCCCAAATCTCCAGTCCGCAGAAACGGAACCGCACCTGTATCCGCCAAATAGGCTCGAAAAGTATGTTCTGTTTCCTCTGTACGTCCCCAGTAACCACTAGCAACACTTGCACCTGAAACCCAAATCTCTCCTACTTGATCTGATGGACATTGCAATAATGTTTCTGGATTAACGATAATCACTTGCTGATCACACCAAGCTTTTCCACAACTAACAAGTACATAACTGTTCTCATTTTTACATTCTACTACTACCTGATTTTGTGCTAGGGAATCAGCGTTAACTGTTTGCAAAACTTGGGGAGTTGTTTTTACTCTTCCAGTTACAAATAAAGTTGTCTCTGCCATACCATAGCACGGGTAAAAGGCTTTCTGACGAAAACCACAAGATGCAAATGTGTCTGCAAACTGCTGCATTGTTTTGGCTTGTACTGGTTCAGATCCATTAAAAGCTAGATCCCAATTACTCAAATCTAAACTTTGCTGCTCAGAGAGAGTAATATTATTCACACACAAATCATAGGCAAAATTAGGACCACCGCTAGAAGTAGCTTGGTAGTGAGAAATTGCACTTAGCCAGCGCCAAGGCTTTTGTAGAAAGGCTACAGGTGACATGAAAATACTTGGTATCCCCATATATAGAGGTTGTAGAACATTTCCAATCAATCCCATATCATGAAATAACGGTAACCAACCTACAACTACTGTTTTTTCTGTATGCTGAAATGCTGTTTTAATCATTTCCTCATTATGCATCAGATTGCCATGAGTAATCATTACTCCTTTGGGCACACTTGTAGAACCAGAAGTGTACTGTAGAAATGCCAAATTATCGGTAGTTACTTGTGGAAGCTGCAAATCTTGTGCCAGATTTATATCAATATTTTCGGTAGGAATACAAGACAAAGTTGTTAGTTCTGGTTCTTGTTTAAAGCTATGTTCAATATCATTCAAAATAGGTGTTGTTGTCAGAACAATAGTCGGTTGAGTATCTTTCACAATCGCTTGTAGCCTTGTCAGCCGTTGATTACGTCGCGGTGGATTAGCAGGAACAGCTACAACTCCTGCATATAAACACCCGAAAAAAGCCGCAATAAATTCCAGTCCAGATGGATAAAGCAGGAGTGCTTTTTTACCAATAGCTTTGATGTTTTTTAGTTCATACGCAATGGCTTTTGCTTGTTGATCTAATTCTTGATAAGTGAGGCTAATTTCTTCTGTTTCTCCATTGACCAAAAAAGTATACGCTGTCTGCTTTGGTTGGTGGAGTGCCCTAGTCTTTAAAATATCAACTAAAGTAGTGTCCGGAAAAACATTTTCAGTTGTTGAATTATTATACATAGTTATTTGTGGTTTATTATTAATCTTTCTTTGGCAACAGAAGTAACAATCCTTTCAATTGCTTCAGCACCCATAATTAAACCAGGATTTTGCTTAATTAATTTGGAAAAAGCCAGAGCATTTTCAGTAAATAATTTTATATTATCCAATACTTCAATAACTGCCTGATGAAGTCGCTGGGAGTTCAACTTTTTCAGTGGTACATAAACTCCTAACTTGTGGTAAGAAATACGTGCGGCTATGGTTGGATGATCGTTTCCTAAAGGTATTGCTACCATCGGCACACCTGCTTGTAAGGCTTCTAGAACTGAATTTGCTCCTCCATGAGTAATAAATAGTGTTGCACGTTCCAATAACTCAACTTGCGGCGCTTTGCGGACAAAAATAAATTGGGGATACTGATGTTGAAAATTTTCCACAATTTCGTCTGGAATAAAAGATCCAACTGACAAAACTAGCTGGCAATCTATTATACAGCAAGCATTAACAATGTTAGTATAAACATCCATTCGATTATTCAGTAATGTACCAAGAGCCGAGTATATTAATGGTTTACCATTGAGGCGTTCCCAAGGAAAATCAAGCTGAATACGCCGGGAGGAATTTATCCAGGGACCTGTATAGGTGTACCTATTTTTATCTCTACGAGGAAAATCAAAAATTTCAGGTACTTGTGTTATCCATGCTAAGGCTTTTCTAGTGTCTCCCCATTCTTGAGAACGAGGTAGATCCCAAAGGTCAGCATATTTATTTTGGATCTTTTGGTCTCCATGCAACATCCCAATAAAGAATTTATATAGAGTGTTAATCCAATGATTGCGTATTCTACAAAAAAGTGAATTAGAATATGACCAAGTTTTACTAAGTGGTGGTAATTCAGAACTAAATAACGCCGGAACAGTAGTATCAATTAAAATGTATGGAATATGATACTTTTCCCCCAGTAAGTAGAGAAAATGATGAAAAGAATCCACTATTAAGCAATCAATGGTATGAGGATTATTGGTCAACCAAGAGGAAACAGCAAATAAATAATTTTCGTATTTAATCTCAAGTTTCTTCCCATCTGATATTTTCTGAAACTTCTGCTTATTATCTAAATTTTTGGAAAGCTGCTCTTTGTCAATAGCGCACTCAATAATATTTACACCTGCGGCTTTGCCTGCTGCTATACTATCGGGAACAGCAAAAAATGAGACTTGGTGTTTGCGTTGCTGCAACTCGCCAGCCAAGGATAAAAAAGGAATCAGATGACTTTCAAATCCTAGTAATAACAGTCCAAAATGCATAATTTTTTCCCTGATATTGAAAATTGCTTTTTCACCTTGCTGACTAGAATAAAGCTTATTTCAAAACCATTTCTTTTTGACCAAATAACCTCTCTGCCTTAATTCCATGATGACTACATTCGCTAATTAATTTGTTAGATTCAACAATCGGACTAGATTTTTCATCATAATTAATGGATGTAATATAAGTTAACCAAGGTTCTAGTCCCATTGCATACACATAAACTTGCTTAGGATTTAATTGCTCAACTATCTTCATGGCTTTTTCACAATTAGAACCATCAAATCTTCTGGATTGATCCATTTTTCTCGGTAATTGTTTTGTTAATAATGAACCATATAACCAACTCAATGGCGCTCCTGCACATTCCATACCTATGAATAAAATATCGATACTGCCAAAATAATTATAAATATGTTGATAAATTTTATTTTCAATATTATTAGAATCCGCTGCTATTACTAGAGAATTTCCTTTGATTTTCAGTAAGTAAGCAATTTTAGTTCTAATATTTAAATCTCCATGTTCCCCTAAAAAAGGTAATCCCGTAATAGTGCCATCAGGAATATCAAGATTTTCAATTTCGTCAAGTTCAATAACTTTTTTAAATCCTAATTGTTTTAACATTAATTTCAAAGATGGATCTGCCAAACCTCCACCATTATTTTTTGGGATAACGATATTTTCAATTTGATGCCTTAACTGTAGTAAAGTTTCAAACAAGCAATGATCCTGATGATTATGAGTAATTAACACATAATCAATTTTTGATGGTAAATCAGAATAGGTATAACGAGAAATTTCGCTATCATGTTTATAACTGATTATCGGATCAAACAAGATACTAATGTCT
>CAVYXS010000170.1:0-3992 GCA_963772205.1 uncultured cyanobacterium | reverse complement strand
CGAGACGCCCACCCCACAAGAAGTTATGGGATATTTTTTCTCTGCGTCTTCTGTGTCGTGGTGGTTATAAAAATTACTTTTTAACCACAGAGGCGCAGAGAACACAGAGATCAGAAGAATTATTTCCCCAAAATTTTACCCACCTGATTGGGCTACTTCCAACTCCTAACTCAACACTCAGTACCTCTTAACTTTACAAATCGTGAACTTACGTCGCCTAATACCAATTTTTGATCCTTCCGTCTCCACCTGGGCTTTAGAAGCGCGGTTGTTGCGCTGGTTAACATTGATTTGGCTGTTTGTCGGCTTGATTATGCTGTATTCAGCATCTTTTCCCGTTGCTGACGTACGACAAAATGATGGACTATACTACTTTAAACGTCAACTTCTTTGGGTTTTAGTTTCGTTCATCATCTTCAACATCATTGTGAATATCCCCCTACAGAAAGTTTTGGGAATATCTCATTGGTTTTTAATGCTGTTTTTGCTGCTAATTTTCGTTACCCTAGTCCCAGGATTAGGAAGAAAGGCTTTTGATGCAGCACGTTGGATAGCGATCGGACCTATTCCCATTCAACCCTCAGAATTAATTAAACCATTTTTAGTCCTCCAAAGTGCGCGACTTTTTGGACAGTGGGAACGATTGAGTTGGCGGGTACGGTTGACTTGGCTCTTAATTTTTGGTCTTGTACTGTTAGGAATTCTGATTCAGCCTAACCTGAGTACAACAGCACTCTGTGGTATGACTATTTGGTTAATCGCCGTCGCAGCAGGTTTACCATACAAATATCTGGGAGGAACAGCCATCGGTGGCGTACTATTAGCCGTATTAAGTATTAGTATTAAAGAATATCAACGTAAACGGGTGATGTCCTTCCTCAATCCTTGGGCTGACGCTACAGGGGATGGCTACCAGCTGGTACAAAGTTTACTAGCCGTCGGTTCCGGTGGCATGTCAGGATCTGGATTTGGACTTTCCCAACAAAAGCTGTTTTTTCTACCAATTCAAGATACAGATTTTATTTTCGCTGTCTTCGCCGAAGAATTTGGCTTTGTCGGCAGCATGATGCTTTTGCTATTGTTAGCATTATTCGCCACGCTAGGATTAATGGTAGCACTAAAAGCTAAAAATCCCATACACCGACTCGTAGCGATTGGTATTACCACAGTCATGGTAGGACAATCATTACTGCATATTGGTGTCGCTACAGGCGCCCTACCAACTACAGGTTTACCCTTACCCATGTTTAGCTATGGTGGTAATTCGATGATAGCCAGTTTAATGGCAGCTGGCTTATTGATTCGAGTAGCACGGGAAAGTAGCGAAGCCGAAGTCGTACCATTGCGAACAACAGAACCGAAAAAGGAACGTCAGCGGCGGTTGTTTCAGAGGAATAAACTCTAATTTGTTTAGGTAAATAGTTCACAGTTATCAGTTTACACATATTGTAGGGGCACGGCAATGCCGTGCCCTGAATGCTTTAAACGCATTAGCAAGCTGGATTAATCTGCGTATTTTTGCGTAAATAAGTTAGTAAAAGCAGGTTTATGAGTTGTGAAGTTAAAATACGAGTCAGAAAGTTAGTTTGCGAGTCGCAAAAGTTAAAATGCGAGTCAGAAAGTTAATTTGCGAGTCGCAAAAGTTAAAATACGAGTCAGAAAGTTAATTTGCGAGTCGCAAAAGTTAAAATACGAGTCAGAAAGTTAGTTTGCGACTCGCAAAAGTTAAAATGCGAGTCAGAAAGTTAGTTTGCGACTCGCAAAAGTTAAAATAGGAGCGATCGCACTCGAAAGACGATTATATTTAAATGGCGAAACTATTATTGCTGGATTTCTACCCGCTTGTTCACGTCCAACTTGGGGCGTAAAATTTATCCAAACAATATCGCCTTGTTTACACATATTTTTATAGTGATTCTCAACAGATTTTTTTATCTGACGCACCATACAATTTTTATTATTTCCATTTAAACAGCCATCAAAACAGGCTGGAAAGGTAGCAACAAAATTCCTAAAATTTTATCAACCTCTTTGATATAGTATTCAATTTCATCAATATAAACAATCGTGCCTTCTAAAAATAAAAACTTCCAGTTAGTTCCCGTAGTCACACAACCATAAATGCGCTCAACCTCATTACCTTTGTTTTGATTAAATAACTGTGCTGCCACCATCGCCGCCACACATTGACCTAGACTACCAATAATATCTTCTTTTTTAGCTTCAAATATAACAGTTACCGGAGCAGTAATGTAAAGTTGTTCTTGAGAACCAGTAATAATATAATCACAAAAACCTTGTAGACCTCTTTGTATATCAACACTAAACTCATTGCCAGAAAACAGAGAAACTTGGTTATTTAATAACCTTCTAACTTCTGCTAAAATTGGTGCAATTAAAAATTCTGATCTAGCTTTTTCTGTAGAAATAGATGTGGCTAAGGGAATGTAATCAGTAAGCAGAGTTTTTAAAGTTGCAGATGGTAATACTGGTTTAGTCTCAGCAAACAAATTATGGGTTTCGTCTAAAGTTAAGCCAAAATCATTTTTAACTTTAGCCAGGCTGAAATCACTGTAAGCCATACCTTTACCTCGTAATTATGAATAACTAGCTTTAATTTTGTGCTAGGAGAGTTGCGATCGCCATTGCTAAGTCTAGAGGATCAACAGGCTTGGAAATGTGTTTTTGAAACCCCGCTGCTATTGCTTGTTTATGGTCAATTTCTCCCGCATAGGCAGTTAAGGCGATCGCTGGAATTTTTCCCCCTGCGGCTATTGACAATTTTCTCACTTCGTGCATCAGCATGTAGCCATCCATGACTGGCATCCCAATATCACTGATGAGGATATCTGGCTTTGACTGAGCTAGGGCTTGAAGTGCCTCACTTGCTGATGCTACTGTCTTGATAATCGCTCCATACTGTGATAAAGCAAAGCCAAAAAAATCTCGCACATCAGCCTGATCGTCTACAAACAAGATGGAGACTTCCGCCAGCAATGTCTTTTCGGTAGTGAGTGCTGAGTTAGCGGGTTCGATCTTGAGTTCTGGTGCAGCTATTTTGAGCAACGGTAGTCTGCAAGTAAAGGTTGCGCCCTGTCCAACGCCAGCACTCTCGGCTCGAATTGTACCACCGTGGAGTTCTACTAGATTGCGGACGATCGCTAGTCCCAATCCTAGTCCCCCAAAGGTTCTGGTTGTTTTACCATCGGCTTGTCTAAAGTATTCAAATACATGGGGTAAAAATTCTGGGCTGATTCCCCTACCTGTATCAATGACTTGGATTTGGGCATCATGCTCAATGTGGGATAAACTTATTTCTACTCGTCCGCCTGTGGGTGTGAATTTAACAGCATTTGATAACAGATTCCAGACTACCTGTTGTAAGCGGTTGCTATCACCCATGACCTGTGAGATATTGTTAGTCAAATTCATTTGCAGTTGAATCGATTTAGCGTCGGCGGCTAATCTGACTGTTTCCAGTGCGGCTACTATTATCGCGCTCAAATCCACTGCACAGATATTCAGGCTCAACTTACCTTGGAGAATTCGGGAAACATCTAGCAGGTCTTCAATGAGTTGAGTTTGAATTTTAGCATTACGCTCAATGGTTTCCAAACCACGCAGGGTAGTAGCTGCGTCGTGCTTGCGGGTGCGGAGTAATTTAGCCCATCCCAAGATGGGATTGAGGGGAGTTCTGATTTCATGGGAAAGGACAGCGAGAAATTCATCTTTGACGCGGTTAGCTGTTTCGGCTTCAGCGCGGGCAATTTTTTCGGCTTCGTAAAGTTGAGCGCGGGCGATCGCCTGTCCACATTGTTGTCCTAAAGTCAACATAAATCCCCGGTCTTCTTGACTAAACTCCTGTGGTGTGGTAAAGCTTAATCCTAATGCGCCAATGGTTTTGCCTTCGACTATCAGCGGAATGCTAGCGATCGCCTGATGTTCTGTGATGCCTAGGGCACTTTCCAAGTTAGGATATTGAGTAATCAACG
>CAVYXS010000169.1:0-42722 GCA_963772205.1 uncultured cyanobacterium | reverse complement strand
CAATAGAGTAATTGCCGCTGAGATCGTTTCGTGGTTCGGTGGTAGTACTTCCCCACGTTCCAGTGTTCATCACCCGGTAATTCACTATAACTTTGGTCGTTGCGGTATTGCCAACGCTTGTGACCCAACTGGCAACGAAGGTGTCTAATGATTGTCCCGCGATCGTGAGATCTCTCTTAAAAGCATTGTCGGCGGGGATTATGATATTTGGCACACCATTGAACAGCCTTGCTAGTTGACCTAAAATGATCCTCGCTAAATCATCGCCCGTCATAGCGGTACTTGGGCGGCTACCGGAATCCGCCTGGATTTCGTAGTTAAGAGAGACGTTGACTGGCTTATTTGCGGGATGCTCTGCTTTGGCCTGTTCTTCGATCTCATTGTGCCGATGGTTTAGAGTTGCAGATCCCCAGACCCAATTGTTCCCCCAATTGTTCGCGTTTGGGTTTAGGTAAGAATTAACCAGGTGCATCTTCACCAGCGTGTTATTGTCTGCGCCAATCGTTGTGATATCACCAATCCAAGTCCCTTTGTAAAGGACTGATTTGCGATCTAGATATTCCGAATTATTTGCATGGTTGAAGTTGCCGGTGTCTGACTCAGTGCCCGCCGTATTGGTCTTCGTTTCGGTAATATCGTGGACGTTGGAGCGAATTGGCGCGTTGGCGTGGGGCGGTGATTGGACTGCAGTGAGCCGCTGGATCATGCGATCGCCAACCGATGCAGATGGTGTTTCGATGGCGGGGTGTTGCGGTAACTGCTGCGGTGATAAAGGCGATCGCTGCACCGCCCCCCCATTCTGCTGCACTACATGGGTCAACTCATGCGCCAACAACTCCTGTCCCCCGCGACTCCCCGGATTATATTCCCCCTGGCGAAAGAACACATCCTGTCCCGTCGTGAAAGCACGTGCCTGAATTGACTGATTCAACAGGTCAGATTGTCCATCAGTGTGAACCTTCACCCCACTGAAATCTGCGCCAAATGCCTGTTCCATCGGTACTCGTATATTCTCCGCCATCACTTGTCCCCCACCCCTGGCTTGGTTAATGGAGGCTTCCAAATCTGGCGCTGCAGCCATCTCTGCATTAGCCTGACGCTGCACCATTGGCGACATCTGCAATTCTTCCTCTTCTTCTGGCGCTTGTTGACGTTGCAATGTGTTAACATCCAGAGGTTTCATCTGCAATTCTTCCTCCTCTGGCACTTCTTGACGCTGCAGCGAAGTAATGGAACTACTCAGAGGTTTCATTTGCAATTCTTCGTCCTCTGGCGCTGACTGACGCTGGATAGATGGACGATTTCCTGATCTGTCGATACGACGCATCACCTGTTGGGCGACTCTATCTGCTTCCTGCTCAAAAATATCGCCAGGCCTATTCACCGTGAGTTTAGTTTGGGGTTGGAATGATATTCGACTAATAATATCTTTTCCTGAGTGTTCATTTAATGTTTGTCTTTCAGGAAGTGGTTGGGGCGCGGTGCCGGTGATTCTATTCCAAAACCGCGTATCGGGTGTTTCAGGGATGGCATTGAAACGTCTGTAGTAGTTTGTTTCTTCCGGCTGACGTATTCTCTCATGTTCTTCTCCTGATACTCTAGCGGTAGGTAGATGAATATTTGCTAGATACTAATATTTAGGATAGTGCGTATCACGCAAGCAGCGCAAATAACCCAAAGTCTAATTTTCAGATCAACTCACTTTAATATAGCGGTTATCGGTTGAGTCCAATACACTCGTAAGGGCACGGCAGTGCCGTGCCCCTACAGACGACGATATAATTTTGTATTGCATCCAACTGAGAACCGCTATATATTATGAGCGGGCGGATGCTTGTCGTTAGATCCGCAATTCCTGTCGTTAGATCTGCAAGCTCTGTCGTTAGATCCGCAAGCTCTGTCGTTAGGGATTACCAAATAAAAAAACATCCAACTTTTCCTGTGGGGTGGGCGTCTCGCCCGCCTCTGGCCAAGGGCTGGATGTCCACCCCACAAGATGGAATAATTTATTTCTTGGTAATCCCTTAGATCCGCAATTAATTATATTGTTCAGGTGAACGTGCTTGTAGGGGTGCAAGGCTTGCGCCCCGCCCCTTATGGCTTTTAAGACAGTCGCTACTTTTGAGCAGCCCCAACTGCAGTGGGTTCACCGAGAATTTTCGCGAAGCGTTCTATATAGAATTCCACAGGATTTGCAACTGCTTTAACGGAGTCGCGATCGCGCAGGGTATTCCACCATTGCTGTAGACGGGGTGTTTCTGATGGTAAGGAGAATTTGCGGAAGTGTTCCAACAGGGGTAAGCGTTCAAACCAAGGATAGAAGCTGATATCCACTAGGCTGATTTTTTCGCCTAACCAATAAGGCCCATTACCGGAAAGCTTACCTAATCCTTCTTGCTCAAGATACAATAGGGCTTCGAGGAATTCTCTTTGTCCCTGTTCTTGTTCTTGAATATCTTTACCACGCAGGAATTTGTTAAATGCAGGTACGAAGCGAGTATTGGCGTAGTCGATCCAGATGCGAGCGATCGCTTTTGCTCCCGGATCGTGGGGTAATAGGGGTGGTTCTGGGAAGACTTCATCGAGATATTCATTAATTATGGCAGATTCATAAATTACAATATCCCCATGCTTGATGGCTGGAACTTTACCATAGCGGGAAATCTGCGTGTAGCCATCTGGTTTTTTTTGTAAGTCAATTTCAGTGGCAGTGAAGTCAATACCTTTTTCTTGCAACACTACACGGGTGCGTTGCGAGAAGGTAGAAGCCTTGGCGAAGTAAAGTTGTACTGTACTCATGGAATGTTTTCCTGATAATGATTGCGATCGCCAAATATTTGAGGTTGCATTGATCTGGATTAATGCCACCTCAATTAACGCCCCATAAAGTTGACTTCTAGGGCTTTTTTAGGACTAAAGTCCTAACTACAAACCAAGCATTGTTGCTTTGGTGGACTACTAGTTAATCACAAACTACGGTTTATCGGTCAATTTACTGTAGTTGTATCTACGAGTATTATATATTCTTTCTGGCAAAGTTTAACCCTTAAGGTTTGATATCTGCTGGAGTCAAGGCTGCATATTCTTCAGGAGAAAGAGCCGCATCCTTGACATTAATCTTCTTGGTGATGAATTTTTGCTCGTAGAATAAATCAGCTATCTCCTGCTGTCCTGTCAAAATTTTGTCAGTAATTGGTCTCAAAGTAAAACGTCGCCGCTGGACTATTTTTTCCAACGTTGGTAGATCAAGCTTGGCATCACGTCCAATAATTTCGGCCACTTCCCGTGGATGAGACTCAGCCCATATACCATTGTTATTCACTTCTTCCAAAATAATTTTTACTAGCGCTGGGTTTTCTTTGACGAAGCGACTAGCGCCTAACCAGTAGCCTCCTTGGGTTGCAATCCCTTTAGCATTGCGGAGAATTCTCACTCCTACAGTTCTTTGAAACTCCGCCAATTGAGGATCGCTGAGTACCTGCTGTATCAATACTATGATGTAGAAACGCTGCACGAGTTTCTGGTGATATAAGATTGAGGTGTTTGACATCATTGAGCTTCAGTCCTACTTCCTGCAAAGCTTTGACAACAAAGTACTGGCTAGCAGTCGCTCTTTGAAAGGCGATTTCTTTACCTTTAATATCGGCTAAAGTTTTAATTGGAGAATCTTTGCGTACTACAATTGCAGTCCCTTCACCAGTACCTGGTTTAGTGCTAGCAATATAAACAAAAGGTACGCCAGTTGCTTGGGCAAATATCGGCGGAGTTTCACCTACAGCACCAATATCTAAACTTCCCACATTCACCGCTTCTAGAAGTTGTGGCCCAGCGGTAAATTTTGCCCATTCTACCTTAATACCGAGGGGATTCAAGCGCTTCTCTAAAACTTGCCTCGATCTGGTTATATCTGAGGCTGACATATAGCCAACTCTTACCACTTTCGTTTTAATGTCTTGAGCGGCTATAGCTGTTTTGTCTGATATATTCGGAGCTTTACAACTAACTAAGGTCGTAGATAAAGTCAAGACTCCAGCCACTAAGTATCCTAGAAAATTGCTAACGCGGCCTTTTTTAGATATTGCCACCATACTGCACTGCATCTCCAATTATCTAATGTTTAGGGTTTTCTGCCTTCCCTGACCACGACTGGCACGTCACACTTGGATTAGGTATTGTGCCTAATCTGAGTAGAAACACAATCTACTATAATTTGATAGGAATACCGTAGATTCTAATTGCCAAGAGACTATCATATACTGACTAAAGAATCAAGTCAGAGCAAAAATTCACTTCATCAGGGATTTTCCAGAAATAAATTACCCAAATAAACGTAGACGCGGAGCGGCTAGACGCAGGCTACCACAGAGAACACAGAGTAATGAGGAAGAGAGAGTTTTTTTGAATATTTTTATACTTAATTAAACAATATATACGCAAATGCACTTGATTTCAGTTTTATAACCGTGATATTTTTATCATCTTAATCTACGATGATTTGATTGACTTGCCGTAGATTTACCCTGGTTGTACTGAAGTCTGAAGATTTATTTACCCCTAACAGCAGAGTAATCATGTTGACTAAGTTCTCTCTAGTCCGAATGTTGGGTATTGCGATCGCCTTGCTTTCGCGCTTCAAGCGACAAAGAACCCGCACTTTGTCCCTACTGTTTGCTGTAGGACTTGGCTTGACTCTAACTATCTCTGCTTGTTCTCCCAGCAACAGCGACAAATCTGGGACAACTCCAACAGGGCAGACAACCCAGACAGCTAGTCCCACCTCCAGTCCAGTAACCAATGCGACAGTTCGCATTGGCTACCAAAAAGCTGCAACGATTCTCTATGCGCTCAAAGGAAAAGGGGAATTAGAGAAAGCCTTTGCTGCTGCCGGTGCTTCTGTAACCTGGATTGAATTTCCCGCAGGGCCACCCATGTTAGAAGCCTTGAACGCTGGAAGTGTTGACTTTGGCTATACTGGAGAAGCACCACCTATATTTGCTCAAGCCGGAGGTACGCCATTTGTTTATGTTGCGTACGATCCTTGGAGTCCGAAAGCTGAAGCCATCATTGTTGACAAGGATTCACCAATTAAAAGTGTAGCCGACCTCAAGGGTAAAAAAGTCGCCTTTGCTAAAGGTTCTAACACTAACTATTTAATAGTCAAAGCACTGGAAAAAGCTGGACTTAAGTACAGCGACATCACACCAAAAACCTTACCTCCTGCTGATGCTCGTGTTGCTTTTGAGGGCAAAAACGTTGACGCTTGGGCAATTTGGGACCCATACTTAGCCGCAGCCGAAAAAGCAACAGGCGCCCGAACTTTGACAGATGCAACTGGGCTAGCACCTAATCGTGGTTATTATCTTGCTGCCAAATCTTTTGTTGACACCAAGCCAGATGCGTTAAAAACGGTTTTAGATCAAGTCAAAAAAGTCAGCGATTGGGCAAAAAATAATCCGCTGGAAGTTGCTAAATTACTTTCGCCTGTGTTACGCATAGATGCTGCTGTATTAGAAACAGCAGAAAAGCGGCGCGAATATGACGTACTGCCGCTAACCGATGAAGTGATTGCTAAACAGCAAGAAATTGCTGATACCTTCTACAAAATTAAACTGATTCCTCAAGAAATCAAAGTCAAGGAAGCAGTTTTTCAAGGTAAATAGACAAGGCTTCCGGGGCGCACGGGGTGCGCCCTGAAAATAAGGTCTCCTTCAAATACGTGAAGATCACCCCAAATCAAACAGCAAGATTTCCGCGCCGATATGGCTGCTAATTTCTAATTGTTCTTCCCCGCTGATTTGCACGCCATCACCTGCTCTGAGTTCTTCACCATTTAAGGATGCAATACCTTCAGCTATTTGTAACCAAGCAAAGCGATCGCGTTTGACGTGATAATTGACAACATCACCACTTGCTAAAATAGATGTATATAAATTAACATCTTGATGAATTGTCACCGCACCATCACGCCCATCTTTAGCAGCAATTAAGCGGAGTTTACCAAGCTTTTCTTCTAGGGGAAAGGTTTTTTGTTCATACCTTGGTGTCAAGTCTTGCTCATCGGGAAGAATCCAAATTTGCAGCAAGTGGAGTGGCTCCGTGGGTGAGGGATTAAATTCACTGTGGCTAATACCAGTACCAGCACTCATGATTTGTACATCACCAGGACGAATTACCGAACCTGTACCCAAACTGTCTTGATGCTCTACCGCACCTGACAGCACATAGGTAAGAATTTCCATATCGCGATGACTGTGGGTAGGGAATCCAGCACCAGGAGCAATGCGATCGTCGTTGATTACCCGGAGAGTGCGAAATCCCATACGATGAGGATCGTAAAAGCTACCGAAAGAAAATGTGTGGTAACTATCGAGCCAACCAATCTGAGCATGGCCACGTGAATTGCGATCGTGAATTAGGTGAGTTTTTGTGTTTTGTGACATAAGTTTACCCCTGTTTTGATGGTTTTTAAACTTGAAAAAATGTGGTGGGAAATCTAAGGATTTAGCGCTGAAGCGCAACTACAAACTTTAATTCAGTAACTAGGCGCAAAGAAATTAAAGTTTGTAGTCGGGACTTTAGTCCTGATAATCCTGGTTTTGAGCGATGAATCGCTCTCTGCGTTCCCGGAGGAATACACTACGAACTAGGATTTTATTTGATGTTTAATTATGCCTACCTACTTACTAGCTTTTGATGGAATTGAATTTGGTATATCTAGTGTTTAACTATTTAAATAGTAAAGGATATGAATACAAAATGAAAAGTACGCACTTACAAGTGGCGTACTTACTAAAAAGATACTGTTAGGCTAAAAAAAATGATTTTTTAGCAGTACCTATTTTACAGCAACGGGCTGTTGAGTTTTCGCACCTATTTGGCCATTTGTAGTGGTTGCTGATCCTTGGAGATGGGCTTCTAAGAACCAGAGCCGTTTGTCAATGGTGCGAGAAATTTCGGTGTAAATATCAGCGGTGTCAGCGTCACCTAAATCATTACTTTTGGCGATCGCTTCCCGGACATGCTGGGCATAAGCTGCAAACCGGTCTGCTAAAGCTGTGACATGATCTTTTCCATCCAAAATATCAAAAGGATATTCTGGTAAAATAGAGTTGCTAGCAGCGGCACGAGCTGTTCCTAAAGCATATCCACCTAGAGCCGTGACCCGTTCAGCTACTAAATCGATATACTCTTCCAATTCCCCTGCAAGTTCATCAAACAATTCGTGCAATTGATAGAAGTCAGTGCCTTTAACGTTCCAGTGCGCCTGTTTTACCTGGGTTTTTAGATCTAAAGTAGCTGCTAAAGTTTTATTGAGAATGACCACGATTTTCAATCGCGCTTCAGCGGGAAGGTCAATCCGAGTGGGGTACAGACGTGATGCAACTGCGTTATCGCTCATGATTCTACCTAATAGCTATGACAAATAACTTTACAAATAGTAGTGTTATCTCCCTATTGCTCGGAACTGTCTAGGGATAGATAGAGGACATCGAGCGAAAATTCCCACGACAGATGGAATCATTGGCTGGATGTGCTACTTTCTTTTTGGCAGTTTAACGCTTGTACAGTTAGCTGTGGTGGTTATCTATGGCATTGTATGTACCACCAAAAAGGCGATCGCGGATCAAATCCTTCTGCAAGAAATCATGGGGAAAACCTAACTCAATTTGACTGACATTATTCAGCCGTTGTAGATGTTCTGGCGATAAGGTGACATCGAGGCTAGCTAAATTATCTTGAAATTGACTGAGTTTACGTGCGCCAATGATGGGTATAATTACACCGCTTTGAGCGCGTAACCAAGCCAGTGCTACCTGTGAGGGTGTGCGTCCAATTTCTACAGCTACTTGACTAACGACATCGGCGATCGCTTTTCGCTATAACTAGCAGCAGTTCATTCAAGAAGAAATGGTAAAAGCGGGAATGGCGACACTCTGCTAGTCTCTACCAAGTATGTTTGTAATTGCCTTAACTAACTCATCCGGCTCAACGGGTTTAGACAGATGCTTCTGAAAGCCTGCCAATAGCGCTTGTTGTTGGTTGATTTCTCCAGCATAGGCTGTTAACAGTGGTGAGTGAGGAGCAAGGTGTAAGGAATTGTTTTCATCCTTGAGCCTTTTGCCTTTATCCTTCAAAAGTGGTAGCCTGACAGTAAAAGTAGCGCCCTGTCCTTCGCCTAGACTTTCTGCGCTCACCGTTCCCCCATGTAGTTCTACGAGATGACGCACAATTGCTAACCCCATACTCCATACCCCATGCCCCATATCCCACGCCCTTTGATCAAACCCATCTGCCAATTTCTGCCTCAGTCAACGACTTTTCTAACTTGGCATATTCTGTGCGAGCAGCACGTAATAAATGTTTCATCTGTACTGCTTCCCTTTGATCGGCTGCGAGGAAGGCGGCATTTAAAGCTATGTTGCGAATATTACCGCCTGAAACACTTAGCTGTGCCAACTTGGTAGGATCTAAATCCTGACATGGTGTATTTGCCGGAAACACCCGCCGCCAAATTTCTGCCCGTTGTGCCGCATCTGGGAAGGGAAACTGAACGAAAAAGCGGATACGTCGTTGAAAGGCTGTATCTAAGGAACTCTTGAGGTTGGTTGTCAAAATTGCCAAACCGGGGTAGCATTCCATCCGTTGCAATAGATAGCTGACTTCGATGTTAGCGTAGCGATCGTGGCTATCTTTAACGTCACTCCGCTTACCAAATAAAGCGTCGGCTTCGTCAAATAATAAAATGACTCCGCCTTCTTCTGCTGCGTCAAATACTCGTCGCAAATTTTTCTCTGTTTCCCCAATATATTTACTGACAACAGAGGATAAGTCAATGCGGTACAAGTCGAGATGTAATTCATTCGCTAATACCTCCGCTGCTAATGTTTTACCTGTACCGGAAGCACCGGCAAATAAAGCGCTGATTCCTAATCCACGGGCATTTTTGGCAGCAAATCCCCAATTTTGATACACTGTAGCTCGTTGACGCACATGGGCAGCGACTTCACGCAGCATTTGTTCCTGGGCGGTGGGTAATACTAAATCTTGCCAATCAGCTGTGGGGGGAATGCGTTGAGCAAGTTCATCTAAACGCGGACGGGCTTGCATTCGGCAAGCATCCCACAAAATGCGGGACAAATCTTTTTCCTCTCCCTGGCTGAAGTTGCTGGCGGCTTCGGTGTAAGCAGCGCGAATGGTGGCAGGACTGAGGTTAAACTGGGCAACAAGCTTGTTTACTTGTCCGTTTAATTGGGGTGCAAGGTCTGCTAAAGTACCTTGCCAGAGGATGTTTTGCTCTTCGGTACTGGGTTTGTGAACATCAAAACTGACTACAGGGCGCTGCTGGATGTGCATCCGTTCGCGACTCACGACAAACAACAAACTATTGACACGTTCGATAAAACGTGCAACTGCATTTGTGCGGGCGGTATCTGTGAAGTCAATGTTGTCGCAGTCGAGGAGTAAGGCACTTTTACTTAATATCGCCTCCCGTTCCCACAGCCGTGTGAAAATTTCCAGTTCGCTGGGCGTGGATGGTATAACCTGAGCAGGCATGATATTCAGGGTGATATCTTGGATTTTACAGATTGTCGCAGCGATCGCCCGCTTGCTAGATGGTTCTATACCACACAATTGCACAACAGGCAAGTCTACCGTTTTCTGGCGAAAAGACCAAAATACTGCGACTTTTTCTGCGAGTTTCTGGTGGGATGGTACCAGTTCGCCCACATCTGATGACGGCTCAATCATCGCCGCTAACCGTTCGTCAATATGGTCTGTACCGCTAAGATAGTGTAAAATGCGTTCGTCAATTCTCAACTGAGACAGAGTTAAGGCGCGTCCCTCGGATAGATCAATCAGTCGCCAGTAACGTAAACTGCCTTGAGGTGCGATCGCATCCCAATGGGTATGAGATAATGTTCCTAAAGCTAAACTAAATGTGGGATAAGCTCTTTGTGCATCATGACAAGCTGCCGCACACAACCTACCAAAGTCGCTGTTAAATTCCATGCTGGCACACATTAGCAGTATATCCCTCTCAAAGCTCGACAGACTAAATAATGTGCATACCCGATCCAATGCTGATGGCGCTGGCATGGCAGAAGTTGCGGCAACTAAAGCTTCTTGTTGTAAAATATATTCTTGTTCTTTGGATTGGGATTGATTCTCTAACCTATAAGCATATTTCTCAATCACACCAGTTATCACAGCTAAAGCTGCCGATAGATAGCGGTGGTTGGCTTCATACCAATTGTTAATGGTGGTATTCATGAAATTGTCACCTGTGGCGAATCGTATTCCCCAGTTTGATTTGTATGCAGCAGACTTTCAGCCCCATCTACTTGCACTCTGACTAGATAGGTTCCTGGCTGAATATTTTGCACAGGAATTGTGATGTTATCAGTATTTTCATGAGGTGGGGCAACAGCAAACGAGTATACTACTGGATGATCGCTGGTGAGCGAATTGAGTAGTAAAATTATTCTTTGGTTTTTGCCAACTTTGGGATGAAATTTAACAGTGATTGCGGCTTTGCGTAAATTGTCGCCGCTGTTTTCCACTTGAGCAACTGTGGCTGTGATTTTGGGATGTAGAACAAAAGCTGCCACGTTTGATTCAATCAGATGCTGAGAATTTTGATTGCCCATTTTCATCTGTACAACTTGAATAGACTGGACACCAGCAAACAAATTTAATGGTACTAATAAGCTAATTTGCGTTTCTTTGATATCTTCAGGTACTAACAATGTTTCAGTTTTTCCCAATCGAATGCGTGTCACTTCACCACGTAACCGCTTACCGCGAATTACTAATGTTTGTCCAGCTATAATTAATTGGTCTGTTTGTGCTGTGCCTATCACTTGTTCAATACTTGGTTCAGTGGAGAACACTGAGCAACCACCCTCAGATTTTTGAGTGTCGCTGCTTTCAATTAAGATCATTGATGCTAGATAGCTAGCCGAAGGTCGATAATGTGTTTGTAAAGCCGACCATAATTTAGAAGTGTCTTCCATATTAAAAAATTCTGGAGACAGTTTAATTTGTCCAATTTGCTCTGCTAAATCTGATATAGATACACCAACCAAAGCTTGTGAAAAAACACTTGTGGTACCTATAGATGCATTTTTTAACGCATTACCAATAATTTCGGATGTAATCACAGGTGTTTTATGCAACAGTTGCATTGCATATCCCAGTAAAACCTCTGCCTGAAAATCTTTTGCCCCGTAAGCTGTTAGTAGATAATGAAGGTCTAGCGCTAGTGGTGGATTTACCGAGCGTGGGCTTTTATTGATTCGTGAGTGCTTGCTCCGAAATTCCTGAGATACCCAATCGACATTGCGATTTTGTGTGACTTGATAAAGAAAGAAATTGAGTTGGGCACGTTCATCAGTGCCAACTGTAATCAAATCTGGTGGTAGAGCTGTAACAATTACATCACCAACACTAGCAGTAATCGAGTCATTAACTAGACCATTTTCCAGCAAGTCTTTGAGTACCGCTGTCACGGCCGCTATAGAGAGCGCATTACTCATCCTCATTCCTCATGGTACTAGCACATATTAATCATTTATGCTAGACAACATTTACGACACATTGTTTGCAAAAATTTAAACATTCTATTTGCTAGCTACTATTCAGTACAATTTTTTAAGTTATACTACCACCTGTTGTCAACTATCTTTTGGCAGATTACACCATAGAAGGGTATGTAGTAAGCACTTTAGTGCTTTAATGAGCGATAAATCGCTGACTAAGTAAGTCGGTGACAAAAAACCAAACTACATTAAGTAATGTAAAATCTAATTGAATTGGCTTGTAGTGGGGACTTTAGCCCTTAAGAGAGGACTAAAGTCCCCACGACAAACCTTAAATTATTCACGCCGTTCTACTTAC
Organism: uncultured cyanobacterium; assembly: GCA_963772205.1. Taxonomy (GTDB): domain Bacteria; phylum Cyanobacteriota; class Cyanobacteriia; order Cyanobacteriales; family Nostocaceae; genus Gloeotrichia. The sequence continues at coordinate 30,824 of CAVYXS010000169.1, read as the reverse complement.
GTAACCATCATAATTAATGCCATAGACCACTAGTAGTCCACCATATAAATTTTGAGGGGTTGAAAGTAGTTGCGCTTGGCTAACGCCACGCTGCGCGAATAGCGCCATTGATTGTGCCGGTGCTAAAGCGCAACTACGAACCTAGACTACATACCCCGCACCCCGCAAAGTTTCTGTGGTGAACCACTAGTGAGTGGTACGCAATAATTAGATTGACAAAAACTTTGGCGAATTCAGGTTAAATGTAGCCTCAGATGGTAATTTTTACAGCGAGAAGTCGATTTTTTAACATTTATTAAGGATTGTTTGGAGATGTCTAGGATTTTTTGAAGTTACAAATATGCTAAACTAAATGTAGTAAAGTAAATTAATGTACTATAAATAACTAGTATTTGATACTAGGGATACAAATAATTAATTTGTACCACTAGTATGATTTATGACCAAAGTAAAAATTTTAAAGTAACTTTAGGATGGGTTCCATTAGATGAAATCCCCACCTTCTTCAAATTCCTGGAATGGGCGCTTTATTGGTGATAACCAGCGATACCGTTTAGACAAGCAATTAGCGTCGGGTGGCATGGGGGAAGTCTTCCTAGCAACCGATACCCGTGTAGGTCAGCAGGTAGCATTAAAACTGCTCAAAGATACGCTGGTAGCATCAGCGGAGATGAGAAAGCGCTTTGAACGTGAGATAGCAGTCTGTGCAGCTCTGCAAAGTGACCACATTGTCAAGATTACTGATTGTGGAGTCACCCCAGAAGGCTTTCCATTCTACGTCATGGAATATTTGCGGGGGCAAACGCTGCGACAATTGCTGCAGCGTGAAAAGCGGTTATCTGTGGAACGAACTACAAAAATCATCACTCAAGTTTGCAAGGGTCTACAGCTTGCTCATCAGGGCGTCACTGTACAAAGGGATGGCAAACAAACCATTGAGCATATTAAAGTCATCCATCGCGACTTGAAACCAGACAATATTTTTTTAGTGCCTACAGATTTGGGAGAGTGGGTGAAGATTTTAGATTTTGGTGTAGCCAAAATCCGCAATGAATCATCCGATCAGACAAATATCACAAGCACATTTATCGGCACATTTCGCTATGCAGCACCAGAACAAATCCAAAATGATCAAAATTTAGGACCAAGGGCTGATATCTACAGTTTGGGGATTATCCTCTACGAAATGCTGAGTGCTGCCGACCCTTTTGGTTTAAATTTCAAGCATAGTAATATCAGTGAAGCCTCCTGGGTATTAGCTCATTCCTATGAGCCACCTAAATCGCTGAGGGAGCAACCAGGGTGTGAGCAGTTACCTTTGCCACTAGAAGCTGTGGTGATCAAATGTCTCCAAAAAAATCCAGATAACCGCTTTGCCTCAGTAGAAGAACTAAATCAGGCTTTGCAAGCAGCGGTCAAACCCGTAACAGGTACTGGGAGTGTCAAGCGCGACAACACTATAGTTCAGCCTCAACCCGCACAAAATCAAGGTGTAAATTACGACACGATTGAGCGCCCTCTAGGACCTGTTGCACCGAATCAATCGGCAGATGACACAGTTCTTCGTTATCAACCTTTGCAAAATCAAGGTTCAAATCATGAAACCGTACCTGGGCGGGTAAATCCGGTTGCACCGAATCAATCGGCAGATGACACAGTTCTTCGTCATCAACCTTTACAAAATCAAGCTGCAAATTATGAGACAGTGGATCGACCGCTGAACCCTGTTGTACCTGGCCAACCTGAGGGCACTATTTTCCAACCCCGTCCTTCACAAAATCACGGTTCTGATCCAAATGCTGAAGCCAGCAACTCAGACGGAACACTGTATCAACAAAGACCAGGAACATATCCTGGTGGTCAACCAGTGCCACCAGATGGGACATTATATCAACCAAAACCGAGAACTTATCCTGGTGGGCAACAACTGCCATCGGATAGGACAGAGTTTCAACAAAGACAGGGGACTCATTCTGGTGGGCAACCACCGTCATCAGAGAATACCCAGTTTCAACCAAGACACGGAACTCATTCTGGTGGGCAACCACAGTCATCGGATAGGACGGAGTTTCAACCAAGACAGGGGACTCATTCTGGTGGACAACCACAGTCATCAGAGAATACCCAGTTTCAACCAAGACAGGGGACTCATTCTGGTGGGCAACAAATTCCAGAAAATACGCTTGTTCAGCGGAAGGAAAATGAACAGCCTTCTGATCAGCTTCCTGTCAATTTTTGGCGCAATCTAGGGATAGTCATTGCTCTAGGACTAGCTTTGGGGGCAATCATCTATATATATCCTCGGTTCATGCCTAAAAACTCCAACAACGGGCAAGGGGTACCAAAATTTGATCGGATTACAAGGTGATGCCTCAAAAATGCGGAAGTAATCAACGATGCATATAGCTGTTCTCAGTTGGATGCAATACAAAATTATATCGTCGCGTGTAGGGAACAGTGCCGTGCCCTTACGAGTGTATTGGACTCAACCGATAACCGCTATAGCGTCTGTCTACGACAAGTACTCGCGTTAAGAGCGAGACGCTACGCGAACGCAGAGAGGACTAAAGTCCTGACTATGAATTTAAAATAATATGCTAGTTGCGTAAGTCCTAATATCATGATCACGATGCTGCCATTTTTGAGAAAAGTAGCAGATGGGTGGAAAATACCCATCTACTACAGGCAGAGGTTAGGAGAAATCTGGTATTTTAATAAAATTAAAGACTGTGAAAATATTGATAATTGATAACTGAATTTTTGAGGAAGGTAATAGATGGATAGGAAATATCCATCTACTACAAATGAACGGAGGTACAAAGTTGATTGCTTAACTAGCACTAACCAATTCTGGAGAGTCTACAGAAGAATGTTTGATAGCTGTGACGAATTCTTTGAGAACATCTTTGAGTCTTGGCTCCAGTTCTTCATCCAGCCGCAAACTGCCATCTTCTTGCCGTTGAATTTGTTTGTCTATGGCGTAAACAGTAGCCAGTATATGCCTTGCTCCTAATTCCCCTAAAATGGGTTTTAAAGCATATTCAATTGCTAACAAATGAGCAATCGATCCACCAGTAGCGATGGGGAGGACGACTTTTCCACTCAACGATTTTTGGGGTAACAAATCTAAAAATGTTTTCAGCACTCCTGTGTAAGCAGCTTTATAAATGGGGGTGGAAATAATCACACCATCGGCTTTTGCTAATAAGGCTTTTGGCTGTTCTAAAGCAGGGCTGTCATATCTTCCATAAATCAAGTCTTCGGCGGGTAAATCCCTGACAGAAATAATGTCTAGATCAAAGCCTTCTTGCTTTAATAGATTGCCGACATATTCGACAATACTGTAAGTTCTGGATGGATGGGATGGACTACCGGCGATCGCGAGAATATGAGTCATTCAATTAAACTCCTGTTGTTGGTTTTTTGGTCAATTTCCCCATATCTTCGGCTGTGTTGACTTTTTCACTCAGACGTTCGTAGGGACGGCGCAAACTCATAGTCTCTACTTCCCAAATGTAGCCATGAATGACCACTTCTTGAGGAATTAAGCTGGAATTACGCAGTAATTCCACCTGCTTAACACAGATTTCGTCTACATTGGTAAAGGTTTTAATCCATTTAGAAAAAACGCCTTTTGGGAGCTTCAACTCTGGAAGTGACGGATCAATAGCAACTTCATCCACGTCAATTCCTTTGTTTCGCAATACCTCACTCAGAAAGTCTCCTGAGGCTGTCATCATTCCGCACTCTGTATGGTTGATGACGATGATTTCTTTGGTGTCAAAAAACTGGGTGGTTAACATCGCCGAGCGAATGGCGTCATCTGTCACTAAACCGCCAGCATTCCGAAAAATATGGGCGTCTCCTTCACCAATACCTAAGGCTTTCTCTACAGGTAAACGTTCATCCATGCAGGCTAATACCCACAAGCGTTTATTGTTGGGTATTCCCAATTGGCGCCGTAATGCCCATGCTTCTTTTTCGGATAATTTTTGGTCAATTTGTTGGTGCAACATTGCTTGCTATCTCCCAGGCGTTTCTAGGATACGGTGGTGGCTTTTTCTTTGGGCTGCTGCTTGGGAAATTTTTCATTGGCAACAATCTCGCCAAATGGGCTTAATACATGTTGTTGCTCGACAATCGGCAGATTCTCTAATGGCAAATGGGGAAAGAGAAGTTCGGCGACTCGATAGGCTTCTTCCAGGTGGGGATAGCCAGAGAAGATGAAGGTTTCAATCCCTAAATCTGCATATTCCAACATTCTGGCAGCCACGGTTTGGGGATCACCTACCAAGGCTGTACCGGCGCCACCGCGCACTAAACCAATTCCCGCCCACAGATTGGGGCTAATCTCTAGGGCTGTGCGACTACCCTGATGTAATTGGCTCATCCGCCGTTGTCCTTCTGAGTCCATCCTGGCGTATGCTTTTTGGGCTGTGGCGATCGCCTCTTCATCCACATATTGAATCAGTTGATTTGCCGCTTCCCAAGCTTCAGTTTCAGTTTCGCGCACAATTACATGCAAGCGAATGCCAAATCTTAAAGTTCTGCCCTCAGCTTCAGCTAGTCGGCGCACTGAGGCAATTTTCTCGGCTACTTGGGCTGGTGGTTCGCCCCAAGTCAGATAAACATCTACATGCTTGGCGGCTATTTGTTGGGCGATGGGTGAAGAACCGCCAAACCATAGGGGGGGATGGGGCTTCTGGACTGTGGGAAATAACAGTTTACCGTCTTGAATGTCGAGATATTTACCCTTGAAGTTGGTTTGTTCTCCACTGGGCGATCGCTCGCCATGCTGTCAAAAATTCATCTGTTAACTCATAGCGTTCATCATGTCCCAGGTGCAAGCCATCTCCCGCTAACTCTACAGGATCGCCCCCTGTGACGACGTTAATTAGTAAGCGTCCCCCAGATAAGCGATCAAATGTCGCCGCCATTCGCGCTGCTACCCCAACCGACACCAAACCGGGACGAATTGCCACTAAAAAACGCATCTGTCGGGTTAAGGGTACCAACGTTGACGCTACAATCCAAGCGTCTTCACAAGAACGCCCTGTAGGCAGTAAAGCCCCCGTAAAGCCCAAGTCATCTACCGCCTGTGCTATCTGCCGCAGATAGGGAAAGCTGACTGCTCTACCGCCTGTAGCGGTTCCAAGGTAGCGTCCGTCGCCGTGGGTGGGGATGAACCATAGTACCTGCATGAGTCTTGTCCTTTATAAACTACAACAAATCGATAGGAATATCGTAGTTTTAATTTGTTCACTAAGTATGGCATATTCCACTGAGCCAAGCAAGGGATTTTAGCAAAAATACGGTATTCCTATCAAATAAATGTATATTAATTCGGGCATGGGGAATGGAGCATGAGGTATGGGGCATGGATGGGGGAGGAAAATTTTAGGCTTTGAGACTGAAAATTCAACCAAGCCCAATGCCCAATGCCCCATCCTCTATGGGCTAGAGCTAACTTAGGAATTCAGTCTGCTGGGTAAATTCTGCAATTTAGAATGCTTTTCCCAGAAATTATCAATGAATTAGCACTTGACAGAGCATACATGAATTAGAGTGAATATAATCTCGGCAGTATTAGATCAGGCGTATCTAACACGTGAAGCTATTTGTTTATCACACCCCGGAATTGACTCCCACAGATCAAGCCCCAGAATGTGCGATCGCAGTCGATGTTCTGAGAGCCACTAGCACAATGGCGACTGTCTTGGCTTCTGGCGGCGAAGCTGTACAAGTTTTCAGCGATTTAGAAAAACTCATCCAAGTTAGCGAAAAATGGCCTCCCGAAAAACGGCTCCGAGCTGGAGAACGGGGTGGCGCGAAAGTAGCTGGCTTTGAGTTGGGTAACTCACCCCTCGACTGCACACCAGAACTTGTGCAGGGGCGTCGTTTATTTATTAGTACCACCAATGGTACTCGTGCCTTGCAACGGGTACAAGACGCCCCAATTGTCTTAGCCGCAGCCTTAATCAACCGGGCTGCGGTGGTGAAATTTCTCCTAGAAAAGCAACCAGAGACAGTCTGGATTGTCGGTTCAGGTTGGGAAGGCAGTTTTTCCTTAGAGGATACAGTTTGTGCAGGTGCCATCGCCCATAGTCTTGTGCAACACTCTCAGTTGTCACAATATGAATTAGCTGGTAATGATGAAGTAATTAGCGCGATCGCTCTTTACTCTCAGTGGGAAAATAATTTGTTGGGGCTTTTACACCAAGCTAGTCATGGCCAACGGTTGTTACGCCTGGAATGTGATGAAGACTTAAAATATTGTTCTCAAACCGATATTTTAGATGTTTTGCCCATACAACAAGAACCAGGAGTTTTGAAAAGTCAACATTAATTGGACTCAAGCTGCAGTTCACAAAAATTTAATTTTTTTCTTTTTAATAAGCACTGAATGTGCTTATTTTTTTGACTAATATTTGATTGTTGAATTACACGTAGTGTTTGCGTAGCGTCTGGTAGTGAGGACTTTAGTCCTCACTACAAACAGGAGTTTTAAAGTCTATTTTGACTGGACAAACATGCTCTCAAATTGCTGTCTAGGGATTACAGTACATACACTGCGCTGGATGGCAAACTCTATACCATGAGGAAAGAATTTCTTTTGACTACAACCACATTTTTGACATTGATAAATTATCGCCTGAGTCAGGGTAGTTGGCATATGACAAATTGCACAGGGTAATCCCTGAATTCTTTGATTTACGTCAAATCCAGGCGCAGAACAGTTTGGACATTGACTATTAATTTTTCTTAACAAATCATGGGTAGCTTTGGCGATGTTGTTCATCCGTGTAGGGTTATAAAGTGCCCGCATATCGGTTTCTAGATGAACTTTACCATCTCCTGAATTACTCAAAGCAAAATTAACCGCTTCTACAAGCTTTGCTTGTGTAGTAATCCCTTTAATTATCTCACTACTATCTTTGGCTGATGGCTGAAAACTGACTACCAGTCCATGTTCAGGGAAGCCAACTTTTTGAGCAAAATCATCCGCTGCTTGAAGATTGTCTACAATTCGATGATTAAAATTAGTTTCTGTTGAAAATTCCTCGCCAATAATTTCTAGATCATTTTTTTTATCTAATAAAATGACAATTTCTCGATTAGAATAAATATAAGGCAGCATCGGATGAGGTACAAAGCTGCCTTCACTGGCGATCGCCAGTGTTTCACCTGTTAAATCCAGTGCTGTTTCTGCTTTTAATTTAGCAGCTTCAATCTGAGTTCCTGGACGTTTTACTTCTCTTGTAAATGTACCAAAAATATCAGTATTAAAATCATGCGGTACTAGAACTTTAATGCCTAATTCTGGCTCAATAATTGGGGCTATCACCCTTTCTTTTTGGTGCATTGTAGCGAGTATAGCCACGCGATTACTAAATAGTTGCTGATTTTGCATCGCTATTTAACCTCATTAACGATTCCAGCTAAATCAATATAGCGGTTCTCGTCCCTTGTGAGGTACAAGAACCCCACCCCCAACCCCCTCCCCGCAAGCGAGGAGGGGGCTATGATATACCTCACATGATTAACCTAAATTTGTTCTTGGGGAACTTGTGGGATTTGTGCTGTCAGCTTTTCTTTATCAAGCCTACGTTTTTTAGCGTAAAGTTGAATAGAAACAGCCATCAAAATAATTGTGGCAAAAATCACCCAGACGGTGATATCAGTTGGTAGACTATTCTTGAATACAGCCAGCAAGACAATCACTAATAACATGACTGTAGGTGCTTCATTTAAAGCACGTAACTGCTGTCCAGTCCAGTTACATTCATCGGCTGCTAATTTTTTCATCAGACGAGAACAGTAGTGATGATAACCAATTAACAGGACGACAAATAGTAGTTTAAAATGTAGCCAACCCTCTTTTAATACGTCTGGTTCTGTGCTTACTAAACCGATAGCCATTGCTACTGTCACCAACATTCCTGGAGTGGTGATAATGTTGTACAGGCGTTTCTCCATAATCTGATACTGATTTTTTAGTATCGTTCTTGCTGGTTCTGGTTCTAGATTAGCTTCAGCGTGATAGATAAACAGGCGTACGAGGTAGAATAATCCAGCAAACCAAACTACAAAGCCAATAATATGAAACGCTTTATACCACAAATAAGCCATGAATTATAACCTCCATCAGTGTGCTTGTGATGCATTTTCAGTTTAAAAAAATCACAATTGCAGCTTTTGTTTAAATTATAAATCTTACTAGGTCTGCACAATTAAAAGTATTAGGGTCGTCATTTGTCCTACAACCACATTTTCTTTTCCTTGTCAATGCGTAAGTTGTGAAATTGCTCCTTTCAAGGTGACTCGTAACATCCGTTTTTTTCTCTGTGCTCTCTGCGGTTAAAAAAAGTAATTTATTTAACTACAGAGGCGCTTTGTATCCAGTTAATGGTTAATTCATCAGTGCAGCCAGCAACGTTCTGACCACAACTTCCAATTCTTCAGTCACTCGATAAAGGTTAATTGCTTGTTCAATACTTTGTTTTTGTCTATTTAATCTACCAAATTGCCAAACATTACCTGTAGTTACTGCTCCTAATATTTCAGCTTGTGTAGAATCAGTCCATTTATCGAGAGCTATCATCTCAGTGGCTAGTTGTATAAATCCCCTATTTATATCTGCTTGCTTGGCTTCAATAACAATTAAATTTGTTGTTGTTCGTAGATAATAGTCCAAATTACCTTGAAGTTTATTATCAACTTTAATATTGTATTCTATTCGTAATTTAGCGTGGGAATAATGAATTAAATCTGTAACAATCGGTGCAATTAAAATTTCCCGGCGAGTAGCTTCATTTTCTAAATCTACAAAAGGTAATACTTCTTCAATTCGTTGTTTTAGTTCGGCAAGTCTGTCTAATGAGCCTGAATATTGTGGTAATTCCAGAAATTTACGCTCGAATGAATAACCAAATTCAGCTACTAAATCATCAACTGCAAACCCTAATTCAAAGTAATTGCTAAAAGTATATGAGCGATTTGGGTCTAGTAATGGTGGACGACTCATTGAATTCCTCCAATCAAGCAAATTACGTTTTCTGCTAACTTATGTAAGCGAGTGGGGATATCATTGACTATAAAAGTTTGTTGGTTGCTAGTTAAATCAGTCATAGATGAATTCATCGGAGATATTGACATCACTGGCAGCTAAAAAACCCTGTGTTAAATTTGGCCTTAATTGTTTCCGCAGTCCATGTCCCGCGAAAAATAGCAACCTTGATGGGAAGCGTTTGACTCGGAAGTTACCGTGGGTTTCTAGGAGTTGCGCGATCGCTTCTGCGTCATCCCACTCAAGGGGATAGAGTTTCCCGCCGACTTCCAATAAATACTTGCCCACAATTGGGCAGTTAACGGTTATTTATACCTGAAAAATATGACAACAAAAATTGAACAAAATATTAACTCACTGACTCTCCAACAACTACACATTGCTCCCTAATATCCAGAAAGCGGGCTAGAAGCTACAAAAAAATAAATTTACACATTTGGGATGCTCCCCACTGACACACCCTACATTTTGGATATTTTTTTATCTGGAAGTCCATGATTGATTGCCCGCAGTAGATTATCATCAAAGTTATGTCCGACGCACAAAGGGTAAAAGGTCTTCTAAAATCGTCTCGTGGTAGTGTTCTTGGGGATAATGCCCAACGTTATTAAGTTTGATTAATTCCCCATTAGGTACGGAATTCGTGAAATTTTCAGCGATGTTTACGGGTAACCAAGGGTCAATCATACCCCATTGAATTAAAATTGGTTGTTGCCATTGTTTAAAGCCAGATTCAATTTCTGTGGTGGCTGAATCTAGTTGCAAATTACGAATTGTTGCTAATAAAGCACGCCCTGGTGCAGAACTTTTGAGAAATGGTTTGCGATAAACATCTAAATCTTTATCTTCTATGCGGTAACGGCTACCACCTTCTAGAGTTCTATCAACTAAAAGGGGATCTTGAGTCATCATTTCACCTGCTAAAGGTAAACCCATTTGTTTAATTTTCCAGGGTAATTTAGCAGCAGTGGAAATTGGTGTATTTAAAATCGCAATGTTGGCTATTTGTTCTGGATGACGCAAGGCATATTGTAGCCCTACAGAACCTAAAAAACCTTGTACAACTAAAGAAAAGCGTTCCAATTCTAGCGCTTGAATAAACCCTTCTAAAGCCTGAATAAATGTATCTGGCGTGTAAGCAAAATCTCGTTTTTCTGGGGTTGCAGAAAAACCATAACCAATCCAATCAGGAGCGATCGCTCTTGTTCCCTGGTTCCCTAAAGCTGGTAAAATGTTGCGCCAGCTGTAACTTTGGGAAACTACGCCGTGCAATAACACCACAGGTAGCAAATCAGTTCTACCAATTGGTGATGATTCCCGATAAAACCATTCTAGAGAGTCTACTTTTATTTTATGTTCTGATAACGACATGCTATTTGCCTATAGATTGGGCATTGGGAATTGGGCATTGATAATTTGTATTCTTCCATCACCCCATCACCCCATCACCCCATCACCCCATACCCTAAGCAATAATCATCTCACGAATTGCATAAGCTGTTGCAGGCGCTAGCAAAACGCCGTTGCGATAGTGTCCCGTAGCCAGGAGGACATTACTATACCCAGGTAGTTTACCAATAATTGGTGCTGGGCGTCCTTCGGGACGGGGACGTAAACCTGACCAAGTGCGGATGATGCTTGCTTGTGCTAATTTGGGACAAAAGGCGATCGCTTGTTGTTTGACAGACTCTAGCAGTTCTTGGTTGGGTGGAATCTCATTGCCATTGGTGGGAAACTCTACCGTTGCGCCTACCCAATAATCGCCACCTCCCACAGGGACAATATGCACATCATTACCTGTGATTGCCAGGTTGAAACTCAGGATTTCCTAATGGATGCTCTAACCGGACTTGTAAAGCTTGCCCCAAAACGGGACGAATATCAACCATCTGGTTTAATTGCGCCGTTAATGGTGTTGAACCCAGCCCCGCAGCCACCACAAACCAGTCTGCAGCAATTTTCCCTTCTGTAGTTTCAACTGAACCACATCTTATCTCTTCTTCTTCCCCCTCCTCGCAAGCGGGGAGGGGGTTGGGGGTGGGGTAATAGCTTCTTCTTCCCCCCTCCTCGCAAGCGGGGAGGGGGTTGGGGGTGGGGTATCGTGCCCCAACACAGTCACGCCAAATTTGAAAGTCACACCGTTACTCCCAGCCGCCTCAACTAAAGCTAAAGTCAGGGCTGTCGGATCAAGTTGACGATCTTGGGGAGAATAGACAGCGCCAATAATTTTTTCATTATCTATCTGTGGACAGATGCGCTGAAGTTTAGCAACGTCCCACATTTCTAATTGCCAGCCTTGAGCGTGACGAATTGCCAGCAAGTTTTCCCATGCGGCTAAATTATTCTCTTCCTCCAGACAAAGACTGAGAATTCCCTGACGGTTAAAAGGAATTTTACGACCTGTTAAGGCAAATAATTCAGGAATCAAGGTTTCATAACGTTGGATGCTAGTTTCTCGCAGTTTCCAAGCCTTACCCTTGATTTTTTGGCTAATCACGCCTACTAAAACACCGAGTGCAGCGCCTGTGGAAGCTTGTGCAGGTGGTTGAGGGTCAAAAACAGTAATTTTGAGACCTTGAACTAAACTGAGTTCATAGGCGATCGCCGCCCCAACCACGCCGCAACCGATAATAACTACATTCATGACTTTTTTTGATAGGGGGGGAGGGGAGATGGGGAGAGGGACGGAATTTTTCCGATCTTCTTGTCCCCTGATCTCATTTTCCCCCCTTGCGGCTAACTAGCCTCTGATTGATTGCTTGTCTTGGGAACCAAGTTGAGGAATTTGTCAATATCTGCAAAAGCAGCTTGATAGTTACTCAAAGCGAGTTGAAAGTTACCCAGGGTAGCACCTTGATCGATTTTCACTAGATGTTTAAGAAAATCTCGCGAAATTTCCCGAGCTGCGGATTGATCCTTGGGTAGGAGGTTGGGCGTGATATAAGAGATCGCCAACTTGGCTTCTGTTATGGGGCCATGTATAAAATTACCCACATTTATCCAATCATTTTTTTGGATTAGCTGTTGAAGTTCTGCCGAGCGATCGCGCACAGCTTCAATTTCTGGAACGTATTCCTGAATTTTTGCCACTTGTTGTGCTGTGTAAGTTGGAGGTGCAACTGCGACACTAGAACCGCCACAACTAATGAGGAATGTTGCCAATAATACTAAAATCAGGGAAAAAATAGAGCGTTGACGCGCCATACAGTGAAGTAATTGGTTTTTTGTTTGCCCACTAACACTGTAATTTTAAATCGTTAAGGTAATTTATCGTTCCTCCGTGGAAAGGATTTTACGGAAAATTTTTTCTTTGATGCCCCATGCCCCATGCAGCAAGTGGCGTGGAGTTTTCATTGTCAGTCCCTTACCCGCTATTTTCAAATTTTTTCAGTATAATTACTCAAGATATCTTGCCCATTGCCAAAACTTTCAAACAGCAGCTTTTGTAGCTTTTGGTGAAAATGATGTTAGGAAAGCATAATTTATAGTTGCTAAACAAGAATGGTATTGATAAGCTTAAACACTTATAATATAAGCCTTCTGGCGATTTTTACCTCACATTTACCGAGAGCAAACGCAATATAGGAGTATTGTTTCGTGAATGCAGCTGAACAAGCAACCAACCTTGAACTCGCCAGCAAGATTGCGACGGTAGTTAATTTATTCAAATTCGAGTTTCCTGATGCAAAATCGGATCTCAAACCCTGGAAAAACGATCCAGAAACCAGAGAGTTAGTTGATCCAGATTCCATAGACATTGGCTTTCACTTTCCGGGAATCAGCAAATCCTGGCGCAGTCGCAGTATTTTGATTCAAATTCGGTTTTATGAAGATCCCGTCAACAATTTACGTCGCGCTATTGGGGTAGAAGTAGCTGCATTTGATCATCGCGGTGAGGTTTGGCGACTGTCTACGGTGGAAAACTGGAGTTTTGTCGGTAAGTCTGTACCTTCTCATGAAGTGGGGGATAAGCTAAAACAGGTTTGTCGGCAAATTTTAGAGGTGTTTAATAAACTATAGCGAATCCCTTCAAGCGTAAGGTACACCCTACCGTGTAGTCTATTTACTGAAAACTGCTGTAATATAACTTGCCAATGTCATCAAATTGCCATCAAATACTGTTCGGTTAAGGGACTGCCAACAAATAAATTATCCAATCTTGTGGGGTGGACATCTTGTCCGCCCAAAGCCAAAGGCAATTTAATTGCAGGGCGTGGATTTAATTGTAAATTTAGACTAAAGTCGATAGCGTTTGGGTGGATTGAGAATGTTGCGAATGAGTGGCCACATAACCGTGCAACCCATTGGAGCCAACAGATTCAACAGTACTTAGCACTGATTCGTAAACTTGGTTCACTTCCAGATAACGCTGCTGTTATTCCCCTATTGAAATACATAGAACCCCTGCTAAAATCCTCATCTCCACAAGGCAAAACTATTTATTATCAACTTTGGGGAGAATTGAAGCAAACAGATCAGGTTCCCAACCTAGACAAATATCGTTCACTGTCGGCATTACAGGCAATTTGGGAGTGGGAAAACCAAGCTTGTGGATATACAGGTTCCTTGACAACATCTCGCTACACCCAAAAGGGGGGAGCAAAAAAAGTCAATCCCGATGCCAAACGTCGCAAATCAACAGCCGTCTGGGCAACATTCGCAGCCTCAGGCACACGGGATATGAGAAAATTACCCAATGGGTTACGTCAGGGAGATGCTCTCATATTCAGTGGTGTAGGCGCTATGATTCCCAAAATGCAGGCGGCATTAGATGATGGTTGGGTATTACACGCACGAGTTGTCAGCGGGATTGATTATGGCTGGGGTGAACATGCCAAGGCATTTGACAAGCAACAGGCAAAGGGTAAACCTCCTGTACAGCCCCAAGCAATTGGAAAACCCCCAGAGGAACACTCAATTATGCTCATTGGTTATGATGGGAATGAATTTGTATTTTGGGACCCGGATTCAACTTCCAGCAGTCTGCATGGACAAGGTTTTGGTTCAGTGTTTTTCGCGGATAATCGGCTTTCCACAGCCGAGAATAATTCAGCATTTCCGGTGAACGATGAAGGGGATCATCAGAATGGAGAACATCGCTATCAAATTATTCTGGTTAGCAGTCAATAAATCAATCAGTGCGATCGCCGCTCTTGTAGGGTGCGTTCCTTTGGACAATCTCTCATCTCACCCAAACGTCTTGATGGGAACGCACCATCCCCATTGAACATACCATGTCAGTACCCATGATTGAGTTTCTTAAATTGTAGTGCGCTAATGTAGCGCGATGCCCAAGGCTTCGGAATTAGCCGTATCGCTTTTTGGGGAGTTGTCGGAATGCTGCAGCGAAGCCCGTCTTCGACATCCCGGTTGAAAAGGGAAGAGTGCGATCGCCCCAGGGGACTTGGGAAGAATGCCATCGCCCTATGCAACCGCAAACTCAGTCAAAGCCCGCTCTCTAGGATGCTGGAAACCTAAGACAATATCATGCTTTGGAATCCCCGCCGCTAGTAAATCATTCGTCACCCCATCCTCCGTTAAATCCTCCTCCACCCAAACCTTTCCATCCTTGATCCGAATATAAACCGTACTCCCACAGGTTCTCCCCGTTTGATTCCAGCCAACCTGCGCCCAAAAATAGTGATCCCGAACCTCGTCAAGAGCCAAAACAGTTTCAATACCAGCACTTGGTTGTTCCAGATCAAGCTCATAATAACGAGTTAGCACTTCCTTAATAATTGTTCGATAGGTATTCAACTTATCCATTGGACAATCACCTCTTGCTCTACATCAAAAACAATCAGCTTTATATCTAGCTCTGTCACTGCAAATTGAATCGCACTTTTGAGAAAAAAACTTCGATAGATTGCATCACTTACTGCCATATATAAAACTGCTTCGGGAAATATTTGCGCTAAGTACAGCCTGTAAAGGATATATTGACCCAGCGCCGCTTCAAAGTCTCGAACTCGTGAAGTTCCTAGAAAGCTTTTGACCTCAACAATAATTTGCTGTTGATCGCGCTCCGCTGCAAACATTGCCTTTGCTGCAAGATCAGCATAGAGCTTGATTTCTCTGAACTTGATTTGATAAGTGTCACGAGTAATCCTCCAACCAGCTTTAATCAGGGCATTTCTAGCTTGATGATGATAAACATCCTTGGCTGGCATAAACAGAAGAATGTATTTTGACTATTGTAGCGCGGGTAGTTCCCCACAGCAGTTTTCAGGTAAATAGGGCTTGCTGAATAAGGCAATCACCGTGGTGGAGAAGATCTTGTCCGCCCCTAGCCAAAGGCGGGCGAGACGCCCACCCCACAATAAGTAGTTGAGTATTTTTTTATTTGTCAGTCCCTAAGAGCGGGAAATTTATCTAGCAAATACTGAACCCCTTGATTCTACCAAAGCCCGTAGTTTACTGCCGCAGGCATTGCTCATGTTTTGAGTTGAGGTAAAATTGCCTTTTGGGGAGTTGGGACGAATGCGACACCCCAAAAATTCGACTGAAGTCTAGAATATCCAACCCCTAAATCAGTGACATAATAGACTTGATTACCTATGTTCTATTGTGAGATTAGCGATGAAAGAACGGCTGCAAATCCGCAAAAAAGCTGACTCATCCGCTGCGATATCAGAGGAAAGTGAGTTTAAGTCACGTCCATTGACTAATAAACCTAAACAGCAATCTCACACGCCTCTGACACAGGCGGAAATAGAAAATCAAGAATTTCAGCAAAATCAAGTTGAGGCGACAAAATTAGAGCTACAAGCTAAGTATGGCAGCATGACGCCAGAGGCACAAGACCGGCTGACAGTATTGCAGGCGAAGATGAATGGCTTGTTACTTTCGAGAGTTGAGCAAGGCTCTCGCTTTGGTCATAATTTTGCCAATATAGCCGCCAAGCGTACTGATGCAGCATCTAATGTAAGCCTTGAGTTGATTCAGCGCGTGGAATCAGCAGATACAGCAGCACCAGCTTTAGATCCAAAAAAAGCCAAATTTTTACAAGATTATTCAATAGCCGAAAAATTAGTATCTGGCATAAACGAAACATTACCACAGGATAAAATATTAGAACAACTTTTCAAGAAGTTTGGAAATATCGGCTTTAACTACACAATGGTGAGTAAGAGCCATGAAACTTTATTAAAAGGAACGTTAGAAGGCGATTGTCAAACATTAGCCCGCGCTTTTAAATTTGTAGCCGAAGAATATTTTGGCATTGGCAATATCACAATTGAAAGTATCCCCAAACCATTTTTAAGCGAAGCTGGAAAAACACCACATCGCGGTAAAGAACCAAATTGTGATGAGGGGAAACGCTGGTTCTTTCAAAACCATTATTGGGCTGTATGGAACGGCAAAGTTTACGATGTATTATTCCTCAGCGACAAACGTACAGAAGCTGACAAAGCCAAACAAGATACACCACTAAAATCAATGTTGATGCCGGAAGAAGATTACTATGAGACAGAGAAAGGTAAAATCGTCTATCCTTATAGAAATAAATATTTAACTGCCGAACTGAGCATGTTTGAGAAGTTGAAAAACTTTGTAAATAATCTTGGTAAATGGTTAGCCAATCAAATGAGTTCAATTGTGAATAAAATCCAGGGGTTATTTAGCAGAGGTGGCAACAATAACGGCGATTTGGAGTCACTGATGCGAGATTTGGATAAACAAAAAAATGGTGCAATTACAGCAGCAAACAATCAGCAACAATAATTCAATAACCGCGCCCGTTCCCGTGGTTAATCAGTTGAATCATGGCTTTTTCTGAGTTATAGCGGTTCCCATTCAGATGAGGTACAACATTATATCGCAAGGTGTAGGGGCACGGCAATGCCGTGCCCCTACGAGTGTACGTCACGCTTGAAGGGATTCGCTATAATGTTCTGTAACTTCGCAATGACTGTAAATATTTTTGTTCGACTACTTAATATTAGCCCCTAGCTTGGGTTGATGTATATTAGCATAGGGTGAGCGTCAGTAGTTCCCACGCCCCTTCCGCCCGTGCGTGGATGCAAAATTTAAACTTAAGTCGATAGCGATCGCTCTTTGAGCAATTGTATGCTGTTGAAGTATCAGGCTTCAGCTTGGCTGTATAGTCTGTTATCGAATGACTTTTGAGAGGGAAATATTATGCCTAAACAAGTTTGTATGACTGCAATATTACAGTGTTCATTTGGAGTCGCTCCCAGTAGTCTGGTTGTCGTTCCTAAAGGTCCGCCTGTGAACACTGAAAAGAAGTTTGCAGCGACGATTATGGACTATGTACCCATTGTTAATATACTCCCTTTTGGGGTGTGTTCTTCTATAGCAAATCCTACGGTAGTCTGCAGCCACAGCCGCAGCATTCGGCGTTTTAACCCCAATGCCTTGTATTCCTGTCATCCCTGCACCTTGGGCGCCAGGAGCAATTAAGGTGACGATTAACAAATTTCCCGCACTACCTGAGACGGCTAAATGTATGTGTACTTGGGGTGGTGTCATCTCAATTACTTTTCCAGGACAGGTAACAGTGAATATTACTTGATTGATGATGTATTGCGCGATTTATCGGTTAAATCAGCACTGTACTGCTACGCTCCAAGCCGCAGGGTAGTGCTGACTACAATTATTTTTCCACGACAGGTGACAGTTAATATTACTTGATTGATGATGTGGTGAGCAATTTATCGGTTAAATCAGCACTAAAGTGCTGACTACAAAACTACCAATATCCTGAATTATCTTCTTGTTGCAAACCAATAAACTGTCGCCGCTTCCAAGCATAATTCAAAATATTAACGCCGAATTCCTGGGCTGTACGAATGACAATGCGAGGTAAATTTAATTCTCTATCCAGTCCCCAAGCAGTGGCTAAATCACCAATTACTAAAATAATTCCTCCCCCTGTTGATAGCCTAATGATTTGTTGATTCACCATTGGTAAAGCGGCAAATAAAAAGGGTTTTGTCCTTAAAGGATGGCTTTTTTGCAATTCTTCTAACGGTCTTAAAGGATGGTCTAATTGTTGTGCTAAGGCTTGGGTGCTGTCAATGAGTCCGTTAGCATTGGGGGGGGCATCTACCAAAAGCACACCACCTGAATTTAAGTAATTTCTCAGGGCTGCAAGTTCGACACTATTAAACTGTAATTCCTGTTGACCTGTGAGATAAAGTAAGTCATATTCTTGGATATTTTCAGATAAAGAAACCTCTCTTGGTTCATCAGAGCCTCGTAAAGAGGGATATAGAGGTTCTACTGATTGTAGAAAGTAAGAAAGATTGAAGAAATTTCGCGCATATTCGCCATCACTATGAGATAGCTGCGCCATCTTAACTAAAGCTTGGGGGCGTGATTGTGCCTGACGGCGGTAACGGAAATTAATATTGTTATAACCAGGATAAAATACATCCACTGGTTGAGTAATTGCAGTTTGTCCTGGTTGCAGAAGTATCCGACAAAGTTCGATTTCCGAACTGTCTGGAGAAGAGTTTTTTTGGTCAATGCGATAAGTTTCTTGAACGATATCTCTTTGCTGACGACGACGCAGTTCTTCGGGGTCTACATAGCCAATTACTAAATAAACCATTACCGGGTCAGAACTAGCTACTTCTAAATCAACTGGAAAGTCACGAGCTTCAGGGACAACTATTAAATTACCAGCGATATCAATGGCGATTCCCGGTTGAATTTGTACCCAGCGCCCATCGCGAAATTTAGCTTCTACTTGGCGAGGTGCAGAAATTATTCTCACACCAAAACCGCAAACAATTCCTGGTTGATTTAAACATTGATAGTGAGTATTTTGTCGCAGACGATGGTAATCATGTGCTTTACTCCAGCGTTCAGCATTGATAAGTAAACCATCGGAGGCTTGGAGGCGTTCAAAAGATTTGATTTCTGGTGGAGGAAATGGATGTGTCATAAGCAACTCAAAAGATTAAATTAATTTAATTTAATTTACAGGATTTTCAATCAATAACTCATAGGTACAAAAAGCAGGTTTTTCCTGGTCAATAATTCGCCTCACCAATTCAGGATTAATATTTTGATTAGGACGATTGGGACGCAAACGCACGATAAAATGATATGCTTGCCCACCAGCTAAAACTGCGCTGCCAATTTGTGCTTCACCGAGAATAAAACTCTCACCAAAAGGTTCTGTAATACTAATATGTTTATCCAATTCATTAGGAATATCTTCATCTAAAGGTAAACTGGTATAAAGATGTAAATAAAGACGTAATCCTTTACGAGTTCCGCGCCAGCGATAAAGTTCAACAGCGCGGCGAATTAAACGCCGCTGTTGGTGAAGATTCCAAACAGAATCCACTTGCCAACCAACCCAATGTGCTAAAAAAGGTAATAGTGCTTCTGGTGCTGTCAAAGGGTCGATGTGTGCCCACATGACATTAAAACTATCAATCACTGGTTGATAAGCCAATTCAAATATCTTCATAAAGCGACCAATAAAGTCTACTTCTCGATATAAAACTGGCAAAAATTCCATATAGGCACTGTAAGGACGTATATATAAATTAAACGCCTCACCTTGCTGGATTTCTTCTCTATCAGTATCTGGGTCGATATTGACAACAACTCGACTGCGAAAATTGAGTTTTAATTTATCTTGTTGTCCAGGTGCGATCGCCTGTTGATCTTCAAAAAAAGTCGGAGGTACAGAAAAATACAATACAGCATCTATCTGCTCCCTAGGAGGAATCTCACTACCTTCCAAACCACCAATTTGACACCAATCAACAGGAAAATCGCCATCTACTCTCAAACTCAGGCGAATAGGGCGTTCTTCTAAATTTTGCACTTGCACTATCATCTCACTCGGCTGCCCAGGATGCAACAGCAAACTGTGACCAGCCACATCCATGCTTTCAGGACCTGAGAAAGCTAAACCAGCCCCTGGTAAAGCTTCAGGAATTTGCATTGGCGTTAATTGAATCCGAATACTAGGACTAGAACGACTTTGTACCATAAAATTTTAAGCGTTACTGAAATGCCAAAATCAACTCTTACTCTTTGCGCCTTCTCTACGAGACGCTACGCGAATGCGACTCTGCGTGAGACTAACTCATACTTCCCCTCAGCGACTACTAATTTGAATATCATGACTAGAACGCAGACGACTATCAACCCAAGAACACACCAACCCATGAGTCCCTGGATTTATCACCTGTTCTGGCGACGATTGACGTGTCCAAACGTCCCCTTGCTTGCGGATGGGAAACAACAAGACTGGCCCTAAATAACGCACACCTGGAGTTTGTTGCAGTAGAGCGATAATATCGGAAGTATAAACAGGACGCCCAAAAGGCCAGCCTTTCCCTTCCATTCCGCCAGTCAAGGGATTTAAATATTTATACAGGGATATCCTTAATCTGCGGAGAATTTCTGCACGGGCTAGGGGATTGTCGTAGGTAGGTTCTAAAATCACTTCGGTTTGTACAGAAACACCGACATAATCAGCTGCTTGCAAATATACTTGTACTCCCAATAACCGCCTTTCTTCCAAGTAGCGCGAAACTTGCTCTTGGAGTGCGGGACTGAGAGCAAACTGTTCGGGTGCGATACCCTCGCCAAATTCAATAGCATCTGTATTGGTATTGGGGACGAGAATTAAACCGATAGTACCTGCCTGCCTGCTAGAATTAGCAGGTAAACAGCGGACACGAGCGATCGCACCAGCGCCTCCCTGCTGGGCTAAGACTTCAAAATCTTCAGCGGTGACAGCGCGATCGCGGGTACGCAGAATTCGCGGTGCTTTCACCACGGCTTGTTCTAGTGACTCTGCATCTGCACCGTTGATTGCAGGTTTATAATTAGTCACACTAGCTACATAAGGGAACGCAGACTTCAAAAACTGGAGTGAGCCAATTTGCACATTACCTTCTTTACCGCCGCCTGTACGATAAGCGAGTATTTTAATCTCTGAACCCCTTGGGGGAATAGCACCGTACTGATGTTCAGTGGCATTTTCCATATCCCGCACTTGCACTACTGTTTCTTCTGGTCTGGGCTGCTGGATGCGGGTGCGAACCTGTGTTTGGCGTTTGAGTTGTCCTGGTTCACGAATCAGCGGACCAAATTGGATGGTACCTGTGAGGGAATCTAT
This sequence comes from uncultured cyanobacterium, assembly GCA_963772205.1. Taxonomy (GTDB): domain Bacteria; phylum Cyanobacteriota; class Cyanobacteriia; order Cyanobacteriales; family Nostocaceae; genus Gloeotrichia. Next base: position 9,642 of record CAVYXS010000169.1, on the reverse strand, counting down.
GGTATAATGGCGGTCTTCGGGAGTAGAATCGGCAAAATCTCTCACTTCTTGCCAAGTCTGGGGCAAACCACCGGCGGGAGTGACGATGATGTACTCATTTTCGCGGCGGTCTAAAATCGGTGTCATTTGTAATTGAAAGGTCTGTCCAGGCTGACCATCACTGATTCCTAAGCGTTCATCTTGAATTAAGGTACTGTGACTAGCCCGCACCGTACCGCCAATTGACGACACGGCTAAACCAGTAATTTGTGGCGGACGATTGTAACCATCTTGATTGGCTTCGGGTGTGGTAAAGCTACAACGCAACCATCGACCCCGGTAAGCGGTAAAGGTAGTGACAGGCCAAGTTGGCGGTAAATGTAGGCGGACATCTGCACCTTGAGTGGGATTTCTACCCTGTTGTTCGATTTCGTAAAAACTGAAACCGCGTGTCTGATCATCAGTTTCTCTGATTAACACATCTTGCCAATTTTCGCCATCCCAAGCTTCCCAAATCCGGGGTGGTTGATTGGGATTAATACCAGTAGGGGTGGCTGACCCCCCTTGAATAGTAATTTCTAAAACATTAGCATCAAGGCTGTCATCGGCATTGATGACTAAATAGAAACAGTTACCAGGTTGGGGTTGTTCATTAAATATCGGTTGCTGACTCCCAGACCAAAAGCCATTGGGCTGACGAGTCCAGACATTTGAGAGCCTTTCGCGCAGAGATTGGGGTCTATCGTCTGTTGTTTGAGCCGTTAAAAAGTAATCTAGGCGGGGTTTGCCGATAATTAACGGACAATCTGTGCTAAAGGTAATAGCAGGTGTAGTCTCAGTTCGCACTGTGGCGACTTCTAATCCTGTGGGAATGGTGTAGGTTTCAGGTAAGTTAGTGCTTAAATAAAAAGTTAATTCTGTATGAGCTGGGGCTGGAGGTTGGAGGCGAATACCGAGTAATTCTAGAAAAGCTACATAATTTTTACGCGGTACTTGGTTAAATCTGAGCAACATCTGGTCAGTTAACCAAGCAAATAACTCAATCAGCGTAATCCCTGGATCACTCAGGTTATGGGTCTGTCCATTCGGGACAGTAGCGAGGGATACGCATAATACTTTCTTCCACCAAGTCATCGAAGGTGCGATCGTCTAAATTGGAAGAAGGTAATTGTGGTAAAAAATCAAAGATCACGGCTACTCCCCAGATGAAAGCAAATAGTAAGGATAAACAAACTTGTGAATGTCGGGAATGTCTTTGAGGCGATAATTGATGTTGATGTTCACTTTCCCCCGCACAGGATCGGGTTCTGTGAGAACTTCCTCAACAATTATGCGTGGTTCCCAGACTTCTAAGGCTTCTCGTACATAAAGCCGAATTCGCAGTAAAGTATCATTATTTAAAGGTGAAAATGCCAACTCCGACAAGCGGGAGCCAAAGTTAGGTCGATAAACCCGCTCACCTACTCCTGTGCGGAGAATAATCCATATTGATTCTTTTACTTTTTGTGCTTCACTGGTAAGTTGTATCCCACCTTGCAAACTCAAGCGCAATGGGTAAGCCCAACCAGTACCTAAATAATCACGTCGTTTTCCATAAACCATAGGTATTATATGGCTGTTACATCTATCCTTCCAAGATATCGGCACTGATGATTTAAGCCTATTCGCCAAAGGTCGAGGTTAATTAACAGTATAGGGTAATTCAAGGACATGATATTACTCCTGTCGCGGTGAAACAATATTTAAGGATTTTTTATCTCACGCTCCAGACGCATTCGCGTAGCGTCTCGTAGAGAAGACGCAGAGTGAGAAAAGATGAGATGGTCAATTTTTTTCGATTTTCTCCACTATATCTGAATGTGTTGTGCTAAGTAGGTAGGCATAATTAAACATAAAATAAAATTCTACTTTGTAGTGAGCGATTCATCGCTCAAGGCAAAGATTATCAGGACTAAAGTCCCGACTACAAAGATTATCAGGACTAAAGTCCCGACTACAAACTTTAATTTATTTGCGCCTAGTTACTTATGGCAGTCTAATTAAGGTTAATCATTGTACCATTTATTGTAATGATGCCGGTCGCTTTAATATCTATGTTTAGATTAGCTGTAACGGTGATATTCATGTTAGCTTTTAATGACATATTTCCTGTTGATTCAACTGAAACTGATTGACTCATGTCATCCATTTTCATACTATGTCCGCCTGTTGTTTCAATTGAAATTGCTTGACCTCTATCGTCCATTTTGATTTTATGACCGCCGTTGGTTGTAATTTCGATAAATTGATCGCTGTCATTGAGATACATTTTGTGCCCTTTGGTTGTTTCTACGCGAATACCTGTTTTACTGCTACCTTTATCTTCTTCTACAAATTGCAGGGTATGTCCTGTACGAGTTTTGATGGTGCGTAATCGTACTCCTTTGTCCACAGAATCATCTACTTTTTCTGGTGGTGCATCTTTACCATTCCAGACACCGCCAATGACATAAGGACGGTGGATATCGCCATGTTCAAAGCCTACTAATACTTCATCATTTATTTCTGGTAAACAGTCAAAACCTCGATTTTGTCCTGCTCCTATAGCGACAACTCTCGCCCAATTACTTGTATCTGTTTCTGTTAAAGTTGGGAACTTGACTTTAACTCTGCTCAAGCCTTTTGGATCTTTGTTATCAGTGACAATTCCGACTAAAAAAGTTTGTCCAGGCTGTAGGCGTGTTTGTGTCGATATAGTTGTAAATAAGTTGCCTGCCCGTAGTCCCCGGACGCTAAAATCAGTGGTATAAACCCGCCCACTGTAGAAGTGGCGTGTTTCTGTAATATAATATTTGCCACTGTAGCGATCGCCCATACCTGTAAGCGATATAATTTTTCCTGGTCTAATTTGCGGATTACCCCAGGCTTTAGCATCTGCATAGACAAATTCCCCCCCCAGTTCATCGCATAGCGCCTGAGCCATTTGCTTGGCTTGTTTGGAACTGACAACAGGTTGATCGACAACTGTCATTTTGGAGTCGCTGGGTTTACCATTGAATGCAGAACTAGTCTTGCTTCCTTGCTTATTACCTGTCTCAGTTATGACTTTTTCTGTATTAGCTGTCTCTACAATCGGTTGTTTCTCGATATAGTCCCAGCCACGCACTTCTACACTGCTCACCTGTTCAGCACTTGTGACGCGAGTACTAAATTTACTAATATCAACTAGCCATTTCAAAGTTAAAGACGCCTGACTTACTGGCTTACGAAAATATATTTTTTCTTCCTGAATAAATAGTTCAAAACCAATACGAGCCGCTCGTTCTCGCAAAAACTCCATATTTGTTTGGTTTTCTTGAAAAACATAATCATAAGCTTCGCCACTTGGATCTATTGTCCCAATTCCTATACCTACTTCTGCTGCTATGCCTTTGACGATATCGCTATCAGTTTTATTTAAAAAAGACCGATTATAACGACCTCTGTGTAGGCGATGGGAAATATCATAGCCGCGAATAATCATATGGGCTTCTGATTTTTCGTTGAAGTGAACTTCCATTGCTGTAATTTCGCCTTCAATTAAGTAATCGTCTAATTTTTTTTTAAAATCCCTATCTTGGGTAGTGCTAGAAATAAAACCTATTTTCACCTTCCCACCAATTTCAAACAGTTTCTCGTAACGCCAAGGTTTATATTCTGAACGTTCAACTGTGGGAATATAACTATTTTGCACTACCAGTGTAAACATTGCTGGTAAATGTAGGCTTTCTTCCACAGTGATTTGCAACAAATCCTTCATTAATTCTGGAGTTGCTCGACCACTAGATAAAGTTAATTTTGGTTCTGCTAAATAAAGACTTTGGTCTGGCATATGTGGTATAATTAAAATATTAGATATGTCTTTAAACCTTTCATGGCTGAACTTTTGCAGCTTTGGGGTCTGGCTGGCGTTGTGAACCCGTAGAAGCCGATTCTTTACCTCCAGGCATGTTATTTTTATCGACTTCTTGGAAGGATATATCTACCAAAGCCCTGACTGGTGTACCATCAGTCAAAAACATATTTAAAGTATACGTCAAACTGGTAACTACACAATAAAAATACTCTGTTCCCCATGTTAATATGTAAACAGGTGGGCGCTTATCTGGTGAACCATCGATAGTTTCTACACCTTTCTTGATTTTATCTATATACTTCTTCATTACTGATTCTTTTGTTTCATAAGTATCGAAGAGTAGTTGTTTGAGTGTGAATTTATAAGGCTCAACGCCAGAAAAGTTCACTTTAGGAAGTAGAGTAGTACCTCTATTACCATCATTGCTTTTCCAGGTAACAGTGCGAGAAAAACTCAAATCTGTGGGATTAAACATCAATTCAATATCTGGTGCTTCACCGTTAAAAGCTACAAGTTTTGCTTTGACAAGATTTTGACTAGCCATTTGAGTATTTCTCCGAAAATGATTGCATGTAAATAAATTGAATCTAAATTTACCAAGGTAAGCGCCCTAAAGAGATACCATGACGCTCTCGCTCAATTTCGATTCGTTGTCGTAATCTGTGATAAATTTCATGGGCGAGAACTTCTAAATCTGCATGATCATGATCTTCTTCTTCAGCAGCAACAGGACTTTGTATAGTCTCAGTTATTGGTTGTATATCACGAGATATATCAGGTGCTGTGACTTCTCCACCATCAGCAAAGCCTCTAGGTGTAGTTAGGCGCTTGGTAAAAATTTGTGGTGCTGCTGAGGATGATTGCGAAACTTGAGAAGCATCTGAATTTTGCCAGTTAGATTCTACACCTCCAAAGTTAAAAGATGTGAATTGATCATTATTTCCATACAGTAAGTCCTCAACATTTGACCATTGAGCAGGTGTGTTAGTAGTTGTGTTAGTGGTAGAATTTGGTTTGCGGAAAATCAGGGTAGGTGATGAGTAATGAGGTGAGGCTTTATCCACACCTGTTGTTGTATTTTCAACAGGATTAAGTTGTACAGAATTGAACATTGAAAGCCTCTGCTTACCAATTTCCACCCCTAAAGAAGCAGGAGTAAATGAATTTGATTCCCCTGATGGATCAATATCATAATTTTGGCGCTGAATTGAACTCTCTGAAAAAGTATCGACTTTAGTCGGAGTCTCTGGAGAAGTTATTTCTGCTTTCGTCTGCAGATTAGGTGTCTCTACACTGGGAAGGATGACATTTTCAGCAGCAGCACCACTGTTAATCTGTCGTAATATATGGAGATTTTTTTGTGCATCTTTGGCATTAATGACAAATTCCCCTGGTGTCAGCATCGCAGGTACTGTATCCGAAGGCGCTATCTGTGGAGTATTTTCCACTGACGATGCTGTTACTTGACCACCAGTTGCATAACCCTGAGGTGCTGGTAATGTATCTGATGATGAGGTTTCGGGTGATGTCATCTTATCATCAAAAAACCCCACCCCGCCTTTGTCTAAAGCCAAAGGCTCCCCTTCCCATATGCTCTGAGGGGTTGGGGTTTCTGGGTACTGTAGGGCGTCGTGGGAATTTGATATCACATCAGCAATGGTTGGTTGAATCACCTGAGAATGTTCTGGGGATGTGGTAGGAGCAATGGCTACGCCCAACCCAGGCATCACATTTTCTCCCACGGGAGCATCTGTGGTGGTAACTTGAGGAATTTCCGGTGAGATAATCTCAGTCATCACAGGTGTAATTCCTGTTGATTCTGGCGTAGTCAATTCCAAATTTGCTGGTGATATAATCTCACTTTCACTTGATTGCTCACCATCAAATAATCTCACCTCACCTTTGTCTAAAGCCAAAGCCTCCCTGGTTGGGGGTGGGGTTTCTGGATGCTGTAGATATTCGGTTTGATTTGATATCACATCAGCAATGGTTGGTTGAATCACCTGAGAATGTTCTGGGGATGTGGTAGGAGCAATGGCTACGCCCAACCCAGGCATCACATTTTCTCCCACGGGAGCATCTGTGGTGGTAACTTGAGGAATTTTCGGTGAAATAATCTCAGTCATCACAGGTGTAATTCCTGTTGGTTCTGGCGTAGTCAATTCCAAATTTGCTGGTGATATAATCTCACTTTCACTTGATTGCTCACCATCAAATAATCCCACCTCACTTTTGTCTAAAGCCAAAGCCTCCCTGATTGGGGGTGGGGTTTCTAGATGCTGTGGATATTCGGTTTGATTTGATATCACATCAGCAATTGTTGGTTGAATCACCTGAGAATTTTCTGATGATATAGTCGGAGCGATGGCTACGCCTAACCCAGGCATCGCATTTTCAACCACTGTCGCATCTGTGGTGGTAACTTGAGGAATTTCTGGTGATATAGTCGGAGCAATCGCATTTTCAACCACTGTCGTATCTGTGGTGGTAACTTGAGGAATTTCTGGTGAGATAATCTCAGTCATCACAGGTGTAATTCCTGTTGATTCTGGCGTAGTCAATTCCAAATTTGCTGGTGATATAATCTCATCTTCACTTGATTGCTCACCATCAAATAACCCCACATCACCTTTGTCTAAAGCTAAAGCCTCCCTGGTTGGGGGTGGGGTTTCTGGATGCTGTGGATATTCGGTTTGATTTGATATCGCATCAGCGATTGTTGGTTGGATTTCTGTAGAATCTGTTGTAGTAACCTCAGAACTTTCTGGTGAATTTGTCGCTGTGACTAAAGGTTGAATTACAACTGGGGTGGCATTAACGGTTTTAGCAGACTCAGCACTGGGTAAAATAGATGGTAATTCCGAGACTACTGGCTGTTCATCATTTGCCAAATTCCGGAATAAAGTAGATGTATCCTCTAAAATAGGTGAGGTATTTGTTAAAAATAAAGGTAAATTGTCTACATAATTATCGACGCCAGCATTATCTATGACAGCATCGTTTGTGGTGATGTTTGATATTAAGTCTGATTCAATAGCTGTATCTGACTCAAAACTACTATTTGCCTTGAATAATTCTGTTTCTTTTGGTCGATTCACCTCTGTTTTTTGAATCAACGCGCTTTGATTATCAGCTATAGCAGGAATTTGAGATGTTAAAATTTCTGCTGGTGGCGAAGTTGGACTAACAGAGATATCTGAGACATCAACAACAAGTGAAGCTTCATTCAGTAGAGGTTGTTCATTATTAGCCAAGTTATTCAACAGAGTATGTGTTTCGCCAACATGAGGCGAGGTAGTTTCTATCGGTGAAGTTTCTGCAAAATCACTTGTGCTGCTGTCCAAATTGGGATTTGGTTGTAATGGCGTCATGCTTGGTGGCACATCGAAAGCATTAACTGTTGTTGATGATTCAGTACTGGGTAAAATAGACGGTGACTCAGGAATTACTTGCGGTTCATCGTTCGCATAATTCCTGAATGCAATCGATTCTTCTGCAACGATAGGCGAATTTTGTCCTGTTTCAATAAGCGGAGTTTTTAACGAATCACCATCATTTGGATGATTATTTACATTGTTATCTAAATCTACATCAACATCATTTGGCAATAATAAAGAATTGTCCTCAAATCTATCAATTCCTGAATTAGGCGCTATTGTCAACGGCTGCTCTGGTATTAACAAGGCGTCTTCATTATCATTTGGTAATACTAGGGAATTATCCGGAAATCTGTGAATTTCTAAATTAGGTGTAGGCGTCAAAGGCTGCTCTGGTATTAACAAGCCCTCTTCATGATGAATAGGCGTCGAAATTTCATCAACAACCTGCTCAACCTTTGTAGTGACAGAGGATTTGACTGATTTTTTAGTCTCAGATTTAGATGTGGATTTAGTGTTAGATTTAGCGCGAGATTTAGTTGGTGTTTTAGATGATAATTTAGTATTAGATTTAGACTGAGTTTTCTTTGATTTTGTAGACTTAGTAGATTTTGGTGAAATATTCAATTCCGGTGCGATATCATTACTCGAATAGCTTTCGTGAGGAGTTGGTAATATATCCGGGATATTAACTTTGCTTTCTTCACCATTATTATAGTTATCCTCCTCCTGTGGAATCCCATCAAAAGAATCAAATTCCATTCCTAGAAACTCAGAATCACCATCTTGATTATTCCAGTCTATTAATTGATCCATGAATGGTTTATGTTTACGAGCTAATAAAAATTTAGAAGCTGTAACTAATGGTGCTGGGGTAACTAGAGGATTGAGAAAACTGCTGTCTGCTGTTCTTAATAAGAGTCTGTGAGAATCAGCCAGAGGTGATCTTAATCCAAGTGGATTGACTTGACTTCCCAATTGAGATTGAATAATTTGCATGAGTTATGCGGCGTCAATAATTAAATGTTTGTAGTAAGAGGCTCCAGTCCTTATTTGAGGGCTAGAGCCTCTCACTACGAGAGAATTTCATTTTTTGAGTTTATTTAAACCACATCTATTTTGAGAACCATAGTTTGTTATGTGTAGTGGGAGCATCTTGCTCCCTGGTGGTAGTAGTGGGAGCATCTTGCTCCCTGGTGGTAGTAGTGGGAGCATCTTGCTCCCTGGTGGTAGTAGCGGGCAAGATGCTCCCTGGTGGTAGTAGCGGGCAAGATGCCCGCACTACTCCAGGTTTCAAAATGGACGAGGTTTAACATGTGAATAATTAGGTTTAAGATACCTGACGGAGTGGTAAAATACTAAATTAATTAGACGAAAAGAAACCCAACCCATCGCGTTGTGAAGTATTGCCGCCTCCTTTATCTTTGCCTACCTTTAAACCTTCATAAGCCAAGGTTAATTCTTCAATCGCAACTCCATTACCATCAGCTTGCAGTGTTGGTGTTTTCCAGGCTATAGGAATCGCACCAATCAAAGTCCAACTCATCATAGTTTCGCCTGCTTGATTGAAAACTAGAATATTGACATTGCGGCGAGATATTTTATCGTTAAATACCGAACTAATCCACTTCCAAAAACCTTGGTTATCAGTAACTCCCCGTTTAAGAGTTACGTCAGCAAATTCTGTATGTCCCAAATAAATTCTTTGCTGATCGTTGACACCACCTTCAGAAAAAACATTCTTCTTAATTTGCACGCTTAAGCTAGAACATTCAGTGAAAGATGCAGCAATAGAACTGTCAATCTCTACATAAAAACGATTACTAGTGACATAATTTAATTCGTGAGTGACATTGCCATTATTAGCGCTTCCAGCCATTACAACCCCCGATAATTACCATAATTATTTACCCTCTCCCGCTGTACACGCATATCTTCTAGTAAAAGTTCATATACACGTTCGGTAAGCTGGCTCAACAGCAATGAGTCATAGAGGAACTTATCCACCGCTTTAGCCGCAACGCTAGCCTCAGGTGTGGCGGAAACCACAGCGTAGCCTGCAGTACCTGCGACATCGCCAATGGGAGTAAAATCATTTGGAATTCTAGCCGAGTCCATGATAAAAACTAAAAAACTGTCCTAAAATTAAGGCTAAAGGTAGTACCTCAGAATCAACACTAGCCAAAAGTCGAACTTGCTAGGGGGATTAGGGACTGGGGACTAGCAGTTCACCAAAGGACAATGCTTGGTTTGTAGTTAGGGCTTTAGTCCTAAAAAAGCGATAAATCGCTATAAAAATGATGGACTGTAGTGTGAGCGTCTCGCTCACGCGGGCAAGATGCCCGCACTACCAAAAATCCCTCAAAACAAAATTGACCGGCGCTCTAGCAGTTCACCAAAGGACAATGCTTG
>CAVYXS010000168.1:0-7140 GCA_963772205.1 uncultured cyanobacterium | reverse complement strand
GTTGTGGCGCTTTGGCGGGAACAACTTTCCCCATTGATCGCCACTACACAGCCAAACTATTGCATTTTGATAACATTTATGCTAATGGCCTTGATGGAGTGAGCGATCGCGATTTTGCGATCGAATTTCTCTGTGCTGCCAGTTTAATTATGGTTCACCTCAGCCGCCTCTCAGAAGAAGTGATTCTTTGGTCATCAGAGGAATTTCGCTTTGTTACCCTCAAAGATAGCTGTGCCACAGGTTCTAGCATCATGCCCCAAAAGAAAAACCCCGATGTACCAGAACTTGTACGGGGAAAAACAGGGCGTGTATTTGGTCATCTGCAAGCGCTTTTGGTGATTATGAAGGGGCTACCGCTGGCATATAATAAAGACTTGCAAGAAGACAAAGAAGGTCTATTTGATAGCGTTCACACAGTCAAAGCCTCTCTAGAAGCAATGACTATTTTGCTGCGAGAAGGTTTAGAATTTCGTACCCAACGCCTAAACACAGCAGTCACAGAAGATTTTTCCAATGCTACCGATGTAGCAGATTATTTAGCAGCTAGAGGTGTGCCCTTCCGAGAAGCTTATAATCTCGTGGGTAAGGTCGTTAAAACTAGTATTTCCGCTGGTAAACTACTCAAAGATTTGACATTAGAGGAGTGGCAACAAATACACCCAGCCTTTGCTGCCGATATTTATGAAGCGATATCACCCCGTACAGTTGTCGCCGCCCGTAACAGCTACGGTGGTACTGGCTTTGTACAGGTAAATAAAGCACTCCTGGCTGCGCGGACTCAAATTAGTGCTGAGTGCTGAGTGGTGAGTTGACTACTCATCACTCATAACTCCTTATATGAATCAGGCGTACAGATGTACGCCCCAAATTCTCATTTCAAAAACTCTCAAGAGCAAGGGTTTGAGTCGGCAAGTTATTCAGCATCAATTGTTGCTGCGCCTTCATCTTCTTCACTCTTCGGTGGTCTTTGTTGGAACCTTCTCTGCATTCTTCCTGTAGTAGTCCGTTTACGAAACTTTCGGGCATATGCCTGGTTCCGTAGCGCCTTTTCTTTTTTCGGATTGCGGCGCTTAGCCATGTTCACCTCATTAATAAACAACAAAAAACGGCAACTAGGCATGATTTAGACAATATCAGCTACCGATGTTATTGATATAGTTTTAGCCTAGTTTAGCGATTATTATCCTTTGAACAGCATACCATCCTATCGCATTTAGGTGATTGATGTCAATAAAAATTATTTTATTTTTTGGTATTTTCTCAGTAGATAGAAACTGCAAGCAAACACAAATTACAAAAAAATCATCTACCAATTAAAATTAATATAGGAATCATATTTGTTTGATTTCTGAAAAAATTTAACTATTGTAGGGTGCGTTATCGCCGAGAGTACGGCACCATCATCAAGGATTTAGTGCCGTACTGTCGCCTAACGCACCCAATGATACTGAGAATTGAGCGCTACTTTGAGAAAATATCATGCTAAAATCTGAAAACAATAAATAAAAAAAAACAATAAGTATAAGAATATACTCTTTTTTTATTAAATCCTAATGGTAAAATTATTGTATTCTGCGGCAACGTGAGAATAAAAACCCAAACCACAAACATTTTTGTATAAAATACAACTTGACGAATGCTCGATTGAGCCTATGTTTAGTGGTAGGGAATCATCAAATACAACCCAAACATTTGAAGATTGAACGTTCTTGGTTTTTTTACGGCTTCTGTCGAGTCCACACGTAGTTTATGGCGTTTTGGACAAACTGTATTGGGTATGATATTTCGACATCCCATTACTGGTACTAGTATCATCCCGATTTTACCTGATGGTCGGATTGTACTGATTCGGCGGCGTGACGATGGTCATTGGGGTTTACCTGGAGGTATGGTGGACTGGGGTGAGGATATTCCTAATACAGTCCACCGGGAATTACAGGAAGAAACCGGACTGGAGTTAGTGAAAATTCGGCGCTTAGTCGGAGTTTATTCCTCACCAGATCGCAATCCTAGAATTCATTCAATTTGTATTGTTGTGGAAGCAGAAGTACAAGGGACAATGGCAATTCAGGATACTTTGGAAGTCATGGAAATCCAAGGCTTTTCGCTGTACTCCCTCCCTCAAGAACCGATGTCTCATGACCATTTTCAGCAGTTGCAAGACTATTTAAATGGTTTGACAACACTAGCATAACAATATTTGGTTATTTGTCATTAGTCATTTGTCCTTGCTTTAAAGTTAGTTCCTTATGACTAATGACTCTGATTAATATACTAAAAATTAACTCTTAAATTCAGATGAATACACTATTTTATAACTCCCGCATCAAGCTTTCTCAAGGGTTATTATTTTGGCGTGAAGCTGGTAAGGGAATTCCTGTTATTTTATTACATGGTGCTTGGAATGATAGCAGTCAATGGGTATCGGTAATCGAATTACTGTCCCAGCATTTCCATTGCTTTGCACCAGATTTATTAGGATTTGGTGAATCGGAAAATCCTAATATCCACTACTCAATTGATTTACAAGTTGAGTGTTTAGCTGAGTTTTTACAAGCCTTAAAGTTAGAAAAAGTTTATTTAGCAGGACATTCTCTAGGTGGCTGGATTGCTGCTAGCTATGCTTTAAAATATCCAGAACAAGTTTATGGTTTAGTACTACTATCTCCCGAAGGTGTAGAGATAGAAGGACAAGAAAAACATTGGCAGAAAATGCAGCGTTTAGTCAAGCGATCGCCCTTTGTGACTAAACTGTTAAAATTGCTGCTACCCTTGGCTAAAGCCCTAGGTTTACATGAAAAAATTGTCCAGGATTTTCAACTACGTCAGGTACTTTTACAATACCCCACAGGTTGTCAGTTACTCTTTCAAAGACAAAAGCCAGAAATTATAGCAGAATTACTCCAAAATCGATTGTCTTTAATCACAGCCCCAGTTTTAGTTTTGCAAGGTGGTCAAGATACACCACAGATTTTAGCAAAAAGTCGGACTTATACTCAACTAATTCCCAACGCTAACTTAAAAATCATCGCCCATGCTGTAAACGATGCACTAGAATCTTCCTCTGGGGTTGTGGCGACTGATATTCAAGATTTTATTACAGAATGGGAAATTGGGCGTTAGGGGCATGGGGCATTTCAATAACCCTGATACGTATAGATTTCTCGTAGGGGCACGGCAGTGCCGTGCCCTTACCAACTCCTCACTCCTCACTCTTCACTATTTCCCGCATTCCCCAAAAAATTAAATTTTCTTCCACAATTAAACGGGCGGCAATTTTAGGGTACAAGACTTGGAGATAGTTTAATAGTAAAGCGCGATCGCCTCCTTTAATCGCCACATTTCCTTGAGGAAATAACTCCCACCACGCCGTCATAAAATCTTTGATTCCAGCTACTACGGTGTAAATCACGCCGCTTTGAATTGCTTCTGCGGTGTTCATCGCAAAGCGTGGAGCTAAACACGCGAAATTTCCCGTCTCTAACAGTGGTAATTGTCCTGTATTTTGATTGAGTGTCGCCAATTGCAAACCTAATCCTGGTAAAATTGCGCCCCCTACTAAACATTGGTTAGCATCCACACCAGTAAAAGTCAGTGCAGTTCCAGCATCAATCACCAGCATGGGAAAACCCCAAGTTTTTGCAGCACCCCACAAAGCTAAGGCACGATCAATTCCCAGGGTAGGATAAACGCCTTTGAGGGGTATTTGATTTAAGGTAATAACGCGCACATTAGAATAACTTTGCCAAAGTGCCGTTTGACTCGGAACTACTGAGGCGAGCAGGATGGGGATTGGGGAGTGTGAAGTTTCGTGTTCGGAAGCTGAAGTTTCGTGTTCCGAAGTCGAAGTTCCATGTTCCGAAGTCGAAGTTCCATGTTCCGAAGTCGAAGTTCCATGTTCCGAAGTCGAAGTTTCGTGTTCCGAAGTCGAAGTTTCGTGTTCCGAAGTCGAAGTTTCGTGTTCCGAAGTCGAAGTTTCGTGTTCCGAAGTCGAAGTTTCGTGTTCCGAAGCTGAAGTTTCGTGTTCCGAAGTCGAAACTTCTCCCCCACACCCCCACGCTCCCCCTCTCCCCCTCCTCTTGTGCGGTGGGAAATCATCCAGTGTCTGACATTGAGACAAGTGTTGTATAACTGACTCAGATAGATGGTCTGTATCCCAAGTGCAGTCAAGATTTTTATCAATAAACAACGCCCAATGTAACCGGGAATTGCCAATTTCTAAGGCTAGCCAGAGATTCTCTTGGCGTTGTTGATGGCTGTGAAGTTTCACACTTTTGATTTTTTTAACTCACCTATAGGTTTTTTAATAAAATTTAACAAACAACCCGTGTCACAATAAAACTAGAAGCATAAATACCCATTTTGTCAAGGAGGGGAGTTATGGTAGCGCTCACCGAAAGAATTGAAAAAAGGCTCACCATACAGACTGTGGAAATTGCTGAGGATACGACAGCAATTCGTTCATTAGACTGGGATCGCGATCGCTTCGATATTGAGTTCGGTCTGCAAAACGGTACAACCTACAACTCATTTCTGGTAAGGGGTGAGCAGACTGCTTTGGTTGATACATCTCACGAAAAGTTTCGTCAGTTGTATTTTGATACTCTCACGGGACTTATCAACCCCAAAGATATTGATTATCTCATTATTAGCCACACTGAGCCAGACCATAGCGGCTTAGTTAAAGATATGTTGCAACTGGTGCCAGATATTACTGTTGTCGGTTCTAAGGTGGCGATTCAATTTTTGGAAGATTTAGTACATCAGCCATTTAAGCGGCGGATTGTGAAAAATGGTGACAAATTAGATTTGGGTAATGGTCACGAGTTTGAATTCGTGATCGCACCTAATTTACACTGGCCTGATACAATTTTCAGCTTCGACCACAAAACCAAAATTCTCTACACCTGCGATGCTTTCGGCTTACATTATTGCTCAGATAGCACCTTTGATGATGATTTAGCGGCTATCGAAGAAGACTTTCATTATTATTATGACTGCCTCATGGGACCGAATGCGCGGTCTGTGCTGTCAGCCCTGAAGCGCATGGGTGAACTGAAAACAATTGCCATGATTGCCACTGGTCACGGACCCTTATTATACCACAACGTTGCCGAATTAACCGGGCGTTATCGGACTTGGAGTCAAAGCCAAACCAAAGCGGAAACGCCTGTAGGGATATTTTACGTTTCCGAGTATGGGTATAGCGATCGCCTAGCCCAAGCGATCGCCAACGGTATCACCAAAACTGGTGTGGCTGTAGAAATAGTAGACTTAGGTGCAGCAGTTGATTTACAAGAATTGCGGGAATTAGTCGGGCGTTGTGTTGGTTTGGTCGTAGGAATGACCCCAAGTTCTAGTAATTCTATCGCTCAAGCTGCCCTCAGCACCGTTTTAGGGTCAGCCAACGCCAAACAATCCATAGGGATATTTGAAACAGGCGGTGGCGACGACGAACCCACATATCCCCTGTTAAACAAATTCCGCGCCTTGGGCTTACATGTAGCCTTCCCCGTAATTGAGGTGAGAGATACACCCACAGACAACATCTACAAAGGGTGTGAAGAAGCGGGAACCGACTTAGGACAGTGGGTAACACGCGATCGCAGCATCAAAGCCATGAAATCTTTGGGTGCTGACTTAGATAAAGCCTTAGGCAGAATCAGCGGTGGATTATACATTATTACTGCCAAAAAAGGTGATGTAAAAAGTGCGATGTTAGCCTCTTGGGTAAGTCAAGCCAGCTTCAAGCCATTAGGATTTTCTATAGCAGTAGCCAAGGATCGGGCGATAGAATCTTTAATGCAAGTAGGCGATCGCTTTGTATTAAACGTCTTAGAAGAAGGCAATTATCAAAAGCTGATGAAACACTTCTTAAAACGATTCGCTCCCGGTGCTGATCGTTTTGAAGACGTGAAAACCCAACCAGCCCAAAACGGCGCACCCATCCTCACCGACGCCCTAGCATACATGGAATGCGAAGTCATCAGTCGTATGGACTGCGGCGACCATTGGGCAGTATACAGCACCGTCTACGCCGGACGAGTGTCTAATCCAGATTCCCTGACAGCAGTCCACCACCGTAAAGTCGGCAACCACTATTAAAATCTTGTCCCCCTCCTCGCTGGCGAAGTCAAATAATTCTTGTCCCCCCTCCTCGCTGGCGGGGAGGGGGCTAGGGGGTGGGGTGTTATCGCTGTGGGACAACGATTAGAGCCTAGCGCCTGTGCGGAGCTAGAAAAGGCTAGAATGCTTACCAGGGAAGCAACTACCCCCCCATTTTTTGAAACTTGGTGCTGGTCATGATTTCTGTAGCTAAGTATAACTATTGAATCGATATTCTCCCAAATCATAACCGTCAATATACTTAGATGCCAATACAAAATCATGAAAAATTATCACTTCACACCCAATCCCAAATCTCGTCTTCCTTCCTCGCTTGAGAGTGAAGAAGACAAAAAATCACAGAATATTATCTCAACTCATGTCCCCCCTCCTCGCTTGCGGGGAGGGGGTTAGGGGGTGGGGTTCCTTGGCAAAGCCCACCAGAACTCGATCAATATTAATTTTTTTAAGGAAACAAAACCATGTCAGAAACCAAACCCCGTGATGTGCAGATTCTCCCCATTGGTACAGATACAACAATACTGCGATCGCGCAGTTGGACAAGGCTAAGATTTGAAATTGAATACGCCTTGGCTAAGGGAACAACTGCCAATTCCTATTTGATTCAAGCAGATAAAATCGCCCTAATTGACCCACCAGGGGAAACTTTTACAGAAATTTATTTGGCTGCTTTACAGCGACGCTTTGATATTACAGCCATTGATTATGTAATAGTTGGCCACGTCAATCCCAACCGCGCCGCTACTTTAAAAGCCTTATTAGAATTAGCGCCACAAATTACTTTTGTCTGTTCTAATCCTGGGGCGATAAATTTACGCGGGGCGTTAGAAAACCCCGATTTGTCTATTATTATCATGCGGGGGGAAGAAACCTTAGATTTAGGTAAAGGTCATCATTTACAATTTATTCCTACCCCAAATCCCCGCTATCCAGATGAACTTTGTACCTACGATCCGCAAACAGAGATTCTCTATACAGATAAATTATTTGGCGCCCATATTGCTGGCGATCGGA
>CAVYXS010000167.1:0-11798 GCA_963772205.1 uncultured cyanobacterium | reverse complement strand
TTGAGAACTTCTGGATCTTTGAGTGAGGGGACGATTACGACATCTTCCCCATCTTTCCAGTCTGCAGGTGTCGCCACACTGTAATTGTCAGTCAATTGCAGAGAATCAATCACCCGCAAAAGTTCATCAAAGTTGCGTCCAGTGCTGGGAGGATAGGTGAAAGTGAGACGGAGTTTCTTATTAGGGTCAATCACGAACACAGATCGCACAGTAACAGTTGCCGCAGCATTAGGATGGATCATATCGTAAAGGTCAGAAACTTTGCGATCGCCATCTGCCAAAATGGGGTAGTTCAGAGTAGTGCTTTGGGTTTCTTCGATATCTCCCACCCATCCCTTGTGGGATTCTACATCATCAACACTCAGAGCGATCGCCTTGACATTGCGCTTGTCAAATTCGGGTTTTAGTTTCGCAACTGTGCCTAATTCAGTGGTGCAAACAGGTGTAAAGTCTGCAGGGTGAGAAAACAATACTACCCAGCTGTCACCTGCCCATTGATAAAAATCTATGTCACCATGTGTTGAGGCTTGCGTAAAGTTGGGTACTGTATCACCTAGACGGAGAGTCATTTGAGATTCCCTGTAGTTAGAAAGGCATATGTATTATACTATGTCATCACCACATAAAACCCCGGTTCCCCAATCGGGTTTAGAGGTTTGCAACAAAATTATCGCGATCGCAATATTTGCTGGTATGCCAGAATAGTTTGGCGAGCGATCGCATCCCAGCTATAATTTTCCAATGCATATTTTTGGGCATTTAATCCCCGTCGCTGGCGTTCTGCAGGATTTTGCAAAGCCTTTGTAATAAGTCTACCAGTGCTGTACATCTAGTTGTACCCACCCAACCAGACTGACTTTCACGCACCTGATGACAAATATGCACTTGGTCAGAAATTACCACAGGTATTCCTGCTACCATCGCCTCAGCTACCGCAATGCCGAAATTTTCATAGTAAGAAGGCAAGACGAATAAATCAGCCGCTTGGAGTAAACTAGCTTTTAACTGACCAGTGACAAAGCCTGTAATAGTAGTGTGCGATCGCAGTGGTGAATTTTGAATCTGAGATTTAATGTTTTGTTCATAATCTGGGTCTTGGGGATTTGTTCCAGCCAAGACAAAATGAAAATTATAACCCACTGCTCAACAACTTTTCTAATGCCGGAATTAACAAATTCAACCCTTTTTTGGGTCAATCCGCGACATAAACAGCAGTAAAGGTACATCCTCTGGAATCCCCAAATGACTTCTGACCAAATTCACCCTATCGCCCAATCTCCCCATTTTACCATCTCTGCTGACACCCAAAGGAATCACCAAATCTTTTGTAGATACACCAAAGCGTTCTGATATTTTTGCTTCTTGATCACTAGTAAAATGAATTGCTGCAGCACCAGCTAAATTGTGTCGTTCTAAAATTTCCACATAAAGCTGTTTTAATAGCTTTTTTTTGCGTAAATCAGATGGATCAAGAGTACCTAAAGGACGCAAAATATAGGGTAGCTTTTGCTGGCGACATACCATTGCAGCCGCACTACTTACAGGAGAAAATAAAGCATGAATATGCGCTATATCAAATTCCTGAGCATGACGTTTTAGCCATTTTAATAAATCAAGGGAAAATTTGTATCTGCGAAATGGGGCACAATGGAAATAAATTATTTCATAACCATCTTGTTTTACATGACAATTTAAGGCTACATCCAGGGGTTTTTGACCAATATCGCCATTACTATCAGTTGTGAGAACTGTAACTTCTACTCCCTCCTTTACCAAAGCGGGAGCTAGTCCTAATACCATTTGACTAGGACCACCATAAATCAGAGAAATTGACGGGACAATTTGTAAAATTCGCATATTTTTTATTAAAAATGTTGTTTGTAGTGAGGACTTTAGTCCTCTTCCTTTAAAGGCTATAAGGACTAAAGTCCTTACTACGAAATTGTTAAAATTATCTAGGTTTACATAATATTTTAACTACTCAGTATTTCTTGATAAAATTCTAACTGTTGTTTCGCCAAAGCTTTATTTGTATATTGATTCATTACTTTTTGATAACCCATTTCACCTAATTTTTGAGTAACTTCTGGAGTTTCCATTAATTTAACCAAACAATTAGCTAGAGATTGAATATCGCCTTCAGGAAAGACTAAACCTGCATCGCTAATGACATGAGGAATCTCACCAGAATTGGAACCAATCACAGGAATTTTACAAGCCATTGCTTCAATTAATACATGCCCAAATTGTTCTTTCCAGCCAATAGCAGTTAAAGTTTTAAATTTGTAAGTTGTTTCTGATGGCAGTACCAATGTACTCATTAAATTGATGTATCTCGGAACTGCATTATGAGGGACACTTTCTACTATAACTATGCGATTTTTAATATTATTATCTGCTGCTATTTTTAGTAATTCTGGTTGCAAATTTCCCCGTCCAATTAGTAATAGCTTCCAAGGCTTATCTAATAATTTTAATAATGCTTGTAACAGTGTAATTAAACCTTTTTCTTGAACAAATCTGCCAACAAAACCTACTACAAACTCACCTGGAGTTATTCCCAATTCAGTTGCTAAATCTGGTTGAGACTGAGGAGTAAATAAACTTTCATCTACACCTAATTGTGGCATCACTTTTATTTGACCTTGATAACCACGTTGCTGTAAAATTTCTGCCCCATCCTGATTACCGCAAATAATCCCGTGGGTGTGATTCAGGTTATATTTTTCTAATAAGGCGATGGGAAACCTCAATTCGTATAAGAGATTCCACCAAGTAAAAAATATATTTTTCGCTTTGAGACCTAAGAGTTGATTTAACATAATCATCTGAGTATAAGCCAAGCTTCTAGAACCTTGTTCTACTTGGATAACTTGGGGACGAAACTGCTGCAATAAAGATACTAAATCTGCACCAAAAGTTAGCAATCCTTGATGATTTTGACTAAAATTTGTCAGAGGAACTATTTTAAAAGCGCCCTCATCCCGGTATTCAGTTTCAATAATTTTATTTTGGACACCACCAGGTTTCCAGCGTTTAGGAACAACAACCGTCACCTCAATTCCCGGTTCTAATTGAGATAAAGCGCGTAACTTTTCGCAATTTAAATCTACTATATATGTATGACTAGCGACTAAGATTTTCATAGAAATTTATGATAAATTGGACAAATCAAACCAGAGATAAAGAAATTTGTAATTTATCCGCGTTCATCTGCAGTAAAAAATCTAAACTTGTTCATCCAAGCGACTATAAATTTGACCATCATTCCAAATTGACTGAATCACAGTCCCCAGCGCCTTAAAAAATCCCAAAATATAAAAAACTCCGCGAGTCAAAATTTTGATAGGAGAACCACTTTTATGACAAGGTGGTCTTCCTAACACGTGACAATCAAACAAACGGGCGTATAGGCGCAAAGCTTGGGTAGCGGTGAGATTTTTCAGCCCCAGCAAGAAATGATTATGATAGAAAGTGAGTTGATATTTGAGCGATCGCATACTAATATCATGACAACCACCCGTCTCTTCACCTAAATGCTCTAAAGATGCATCTGGGTCATACCAAATCTGATATCCTGTTTTTCTAATCCGCAAACAAAAATCTGATTCTTCACGAACTGCACTACCACGAAATCTCTCATCAAACCTCAATCCATACTTGGTAAAAATTTCGCGGCGAAATGACATATTACAACCCCTGGCTGTTAGCACTTGCTGGGGTTTAATTGTATGCACTAAATCAATATAGTACCAAGCAATTCCGGGGTCCATTGCTTGAGGTGGAAGATATTCAATTACTTGAACATTTCCATCTTCTTGGGTTTTTCTTGCAGCAGAATCAGCCAATTTCATTCTGTCAAATACCCTTCCAGCCACAGCCCCTAATTCTGGATTTTGTAAATAATTTTTTACATGGGCTGCTAAAAATTCAGGAGGTAATTTAACATCATCATCAATAAATACAATTATTTCACCCTCTGAGCGCCGCACACCATAATTACGCGCCCCTGGTAAACTTGCCCAGTCAAGGCGAAACCATTTAATTTTACCTGCTGTTGCCAGATTTTCTAGGTAAGTTTCAATTTCTGGCTGATGTTTGGGAGTTTGATCTACTAGCAAAACTTCAAAATTTGCATAATCTTGCTTCAGAACATCTTCCAAGCTATCTTGTAGCGTTTCTTCTCGACAATATGTGGGGATTATGACTGAAATTATCGGTAGATTTGTCATTATATTATACTGATAATCAAAAACAATTTGTACGCTGCTTGTAGTCAGCACTTTAGTGCTTATTACCGAATTATTTCTCACTTAACAGATAAATTAAATCAATTAAACTTTCATTTTCATGCGCTTTTTCTTGGTGTATTTTTCCGGTTCGGCGTTTTCTCTTTCTTGTTTATCTAATGCTGGTAATTTAAATAAAATTCCGGCAAAAAACCAATAATATACAGCCACTGGATCGACATCTAGAGGGTAATAGTATGTGTTGTAGCTAATAAACAATATAAACACCCAAATAGCCGCTCCGTAACTGCGGAAATTACGGTTTTTTATAGAACGATATGTTTTAAAGGCAGTAAATGTCAGGGATGTGACAAAAGCAATGAAACCCAGTAACCCCACAATTCCCACTTCATAAAGGACTTTGGGGTAATAAGTTTCAACCAACTTGGCTGTACCCAAAGCACGCGCAGAGTTAGTGGCGCGGCCTAAGCCACTTCCGATAGGGCTATCTACAGTTTTCCAGTTCTCTTCAAATTGCTCAACGATAAACCCTTGTGGTGGTGAAGCTTCCCAGCGACTATTAAAACTATCCAACCTCTCTTGAACAACAACAGGGTTACTGACAATCGCAATTCCCAAAATAGCCGCTAGTCCTATCCCGATGGGAATAAACCGTTTAAGGTTGGCAATTTGACCAGTAAGAAATAGTAAAATTACAAAGCAAGTGGGGACTAAAGCTAAGGCAATTCTCTGCCCAGAAATTACAGCATTAACAAAAACTGATGCCAAAGAACCTAAACTTATCAAACGCCAAATAATCGAGGGGTCACTAAAACCAGTACCAAAGGTAAAAAATGTACTAGAAATTAAGAACCATGCCCATTGCCAAGGTGCAACAAAGGTTCCTGGTAGGCGAATCATTCCCTGACTAGGACTATAGACTAGGGAACCGCCAAAATAACATCTGGCTTCTAATGTTGCTTTAAATAAATCACTTCCTTCGGCATTTCTTGTCCCTTGACATATCCCAGTTAATAGTAAGAAATATTGAATAAATCCCAGGACACAACAAGTAAGTATGAGGACAACCTGTAGGCGTGATAAAAATAGAAAATCTTCTTTAGTGCGAATTAGATAATAAGCACAACCAATCAGAGGCACATAGCCTAAAAATACTTTTAGTCCTAAAATTCCCATACCTATGGGTATTTCTTTGCTTGATGCTTCTATGAGTCCAGCGCTAGATGGATTTATCTGTTGTCCACCATTGATAAACACCAGGGTTAGCAAACACAAGCCCAATAAAATATATAGCGGGGGTTTAATGGATTTGACAGGAATTAAAGGTATCCCCTGCTTTCGGCAAGTTTGCCAAAGTCCAATTAAAGCTGGAACATAAAAAGCATCTTTAGCTAATTGGAGTATAGGGCTATTGCCAATGTAATAAGTGATAGTCCCGCCAAAGGGCACGTAAATAATGAAAGCAAACATGGCTTGGCGGGGATATTTATAAGACAGAGCCAGCATTAAAATTGCTAAGACACCTGGAATAGCTGCCTTAATCCCACCCACAGCAAATAAAATCATGCCAAATAATAAACCGCCAGACATAGCGGTAGTCAGCAAGCTAGTGAATTCTTTCCTTGCTAGGGTGGCTTTACGCTTTTCGGCTAATCTTTGTTGGAGGCTGAGGGTGGGAGTTTCTGGTTTTGCCTGCTTTTTTGCGGATTTGGATTTTTGCTTCAGTTTTGGCATGAGTATGAGTCCTGAGTGCTGAGTCTGGAGTTGATGCCACTCAGCACTACAGCACTCTTTATACTAAGTGTTTTTGGACTTGTGATACTAATTCATTTGTCCAGTGGTTGGCCAGTTCAGCGTTAGCCGCTTCCACCATAACCCTGATAACTGGTTCTGTGCCAGAGGCGCGGACTAAAATTCTACCAGTATCACCCATTGCTGCTGACGCTAGGGCGATCGCTTGTTGTACAGGTTCGCAATTTTGCCATCCCAAACGGCGATCGCGGTCTAATACTCGCACGTTCCGCAATAGTTGCGGATAGGTACTAAAGCTTTGGTCGATAATTTCGCTGAAGGATACACCCGCCTGTTTCACCAAGGCTGCTATATGTAAGGCGGTTAATAAACCATCTCCGGTAATGCCATAATGACGACAAAGTATATGACCTGATTGTTCGCCCCCTAGCATTCCCCCAGTGCGTTGCATTTCAGCTTGGACGTACTGATCGCCAACTGCTGTGCGAATCAATTTACCACCTTGTTGTTTCCAAGCTTTTTCAAAGCCTAAATTAGCCATGACAGTGGAAATAATCAAGTTGTCTGGTAACTGTTGCTGTTGTTGGAGATGGTGTCCCCAGAGATAGAGAATATAATCACCATTGACAGGTCTTCCTGTATTATCTACAGCTAAAACCCGATCAGCATCGCCATCAAAGGCAAAACCAGCGTCAGCATTGTGCTGCTTGACGGCTGCTTGTAAAATTTCTAAATGAGTGGAACCACAGTTAACATTAATGCGATCGCCATCTGCTTGATTATGCAAGCAAATAACTTCTGCCCCCATTTCTGCAAATACTGATGGCGCCAAGCCGACAGCAGCCCCCCACGCCAAATCCAACACAATCTTCATTCTCTGAAGATTTAACGCACCTTCCAAAGGTGTTTTCAATGCTTCCCCATAATGCCTGATTAAATCATTTCGCGAATAATGCCGCCCGCAATTACTCACACCATCAGTTACTAATATATTTCCACGCAGTCCCGCCTCAATTTCTGCTTGTAATGTCTGTGATAACTTCGCACCATTCCCACTAAAAATTTTAATGCCATTGTCCTCTGGCGGATTATGACTAGCAGAAATCATCACTCCGCCAATTGCATCAGTAATACTGCTAAGATAAGCGACACAGGGAGTAGGACATAACCCTAAATACCATACCTCTATCCCTGCTGCTGTTAACCCAGCACTCAAAGCCATTGCCAGCATATCACTGGAGTTTCTCGAATCCTGACCGAGAATCACGGGGCCTGGAACAGCAGCATGGCTACGTAAAACAATACCCGCCCAAAAACCTATTTGTAAGGCTAAAGGTGCACTCAATAATTCTCCCACTCGTCCGCGAATACCATCTGTACCAAACAGGGGAGTTGCTGGTAGTGCTATGAGGCTATATGTAAAATCATTCTCAATATGTTTTGCCAATCCATCAAATTCCGAAGCAGAAGCTCCATGAATAGCGTCATGAGTCCGAGTTATATATGAGACCATAAGTTTTAATACTCCACACACTCAAACTGGAGAATAGCACTTTATACTTTGTTGAACAATTACAACTCAATACCTTTTGACCATTAGATGTGGGGAAATCTCACGCCATACAGTGGTCAATTGTCATATTTAATTTTGGCTTGAGATGAACTGTGATCGCCACCTTGTATTTACTATATACCAGAATTTACGCAAAAAATACGATTTTACGTCATTACAAGCGTTCATCCAGTGTCTCTGGCAAATTCACAAAAGTTATCCCAAACGCTGATTTTTGGTCACGAGCTGATATTTACAATCTACTTCTTTATATTTGTCAAAATAAATTCCTCAAAAAAATATTTATCTGTAAAAATACTGGTAAATTTTTCCAGCTAATTGTAAAGATTATTTAAAAAATAAATTTTCATTTTGACAACCCAAGACTAAAAATTCCCCACTTACGTCTTGCCTTTTGTAGCCACAGAACCCAGCGTAGTCCGCAACTTAAAAAATTTTAATATAAATTCTCATCAAATAGTTCTAATCTAAGCATTTAATGGCATTTTTTAGCCATCAATGAATACTCCGGCAGTTGACCTTTTAAAGTAGAGAAATTTAGCATGAGTAGCAATTTAGCAAGCAAATTGCGTGTAGGCACGAAAAAAGCTCACACGATGGCAGAGAACGTCGGTTTTGTCAAGTGCTTTTTAAAAGGGGTGGTAGAAAAAAAATCTTACCGAAAGCTAGTCGGCAACTTCTACTTCATCTACTCAGCGATGGAAGAGGAGATGGAAAAGCACCTAGACCATCCGATTGTTAGCAAAATTAACTTTCCAGCACTCAACCGTAAGCAAACTTTAGAGCAAGACCTAAGTTATTACTACGGTTTTAACTGGCGAGAACAAGTGAAATTATCGCCGGCTGGGGAAGCTTATGTACAGCGCATCCGCGAAATATCTGCAACAGAACCAGAACTGTTAATCGCCCATTCCTACACCCGTTACTTGGGTGACTTATCAGGAGGACAAATTCTCAAAAACATTGCTGTAACGGCGATGAACCTTTCAGAAGGACAAGGTACAGCCTTCTATGAATTTGCCGAAATTACCGATGAGAAGGCATTCAAAGCCAATTATCGTCAAGTTTTGGATGAATTGCCCATTGATGAAGCTACAGCCCATCGCATCGTTGATGAAGCTAACGCCGCCTTCGGGATGAACATGAAAATGTTCCAAGAATTAGAAGGCAATTTGATCAAAGCAATTGGTGTTATGCTATTCAACAGCTTGACACGCAAACGCACACGCGGTAGCACAGAACTCGTCACTGCTGAGTAAATTTTTGTTTGTATTTATGAAAAAAATAGGGGCAGCTTACCTGGGGTCATCTGAGTATATGAGGCGATCGCAGGTGAGGTGCCCCTAATGCTTTTTTTGGGGTTGTAGTAAGCACTTAAGTGCTGACAAATTCAGGACTAAAGTCCTGACTACGAACTTATTCACCCAAAAGAACGAATAAGACAGACCATTAATCCCCAATACCCATTCCAATTAAACAATGGCTACGAAAATTCCTGTCACAGTCATCACAGGCTTTTTAGGCAGTGGTAAAACCAGCCTAATTCGCCATTTGCTACAAAACAACCAAGGACGCCGCATAGCAGTTTTAGTCAACGAATTTGGCGAACTCGGTATTGATGGCGAATTGTTGAAATCCTGTCAAATTTGCCCCGAAGATGGCGAAGCAGGAAATAATATCTTTGAATTAACCAACGGCTGCTTATGCTGCACCGTCCAGGAGGAATTTTTGCCGACAATGCAACAGTTACTCAAGCGGCGAGATAGCATTGACTGTATATTGATTGAAACCTCTGGGTTAGCCTTACCAAAACCCCTAGTCAAAGCCTTTCGTTGGCAAGAAATTCGCGCCGGTGCAACAGTAGATGCAGTCATTACTGTAGTGGATTGTGCAGCGGTAGCAGCAGGAAGATTTGCCAGCAATCCAGAAGCGATCGCTGCCCAACGGCAAGCAGATGATAGCCTAGAACACGAAACACCATTACAAGAACTATTTGAAGACCAACTAGCTTGTGCCGACTTGGTGGTATTGAATAAAACTGACTTAGTGGATACCGCAACTAAAGCACAAGTAGAGGAATTAATTAAACAAGAATTACCCAGAGTAGTCAAGATAGTAGAGAGCCATAGCGGTCAACTCGATGCATCTATATTATTAGGATTTCAAGCTGCAGTCGAAGACGATTTAGATAGCCGTCCCAGCCATCACGACACCGAAGAAGACCACGACCACGACGACGAAATCACCTCAACCCACCTAATTTTAGATCGTGCCTTCGACCCAGACAAGCTGCAAAAACAGTTACAAAAGCTGGTACACCAACAAGAAATTTACCGCATTAAAGGCTTTGTCGCCGTACCAAATAAACCCATGCGCCTAGTCATGCAAGGCGTAGGCACCCGCTTTGACCAATTTTACGATCGCCCTTGGCAACCACAAGAAGCAAGGCAAACCCGTTTAGTATTTATCGGTCGTGATTTGAAATCTTCCGAAATCGAATCACAACTTGTAGCATTATAAGTGCTGTATCCGGAGTTAACCCTTATATTCTCCCCACCTCCCCACCTCTATGACAATCACTCAACTATTCAACGTTGCTAATCTGTTCGTGTTACCCTTTTGGGCATTAATTATTTTCTTGCCAAATTGGAAAGTGACCAAGCGGGTAATGGAATCATATCTACCCTTTGTGCCGTTAGCTTTAGCATATTTGTATTTGTTCGTCAACAGCATTACACCAGAAAATGCCCAAGCTTTATCTAATCCTCAATTAGCTGATATTGCTCGATTTTTTGCCAATGAAACAGCTGCTGCAACAGGTTGGATTCATTTTCTGGTGATGGATTTGCTTGCCTGGTCGCTGGATTTATTGGGAAGGGCAAAAAACAGGCATTTGGACATTTCACTCCCTGTCACTATGTTTATTTGCAGGTCCTTTAGGAGTGCTGTCTCATATCTTGACTTACTGGATTGCTACGACATTTATCCCTAAATTTCAACAATCTGAGGCGACGACAGTAGCTGTCAAGTAGTCTGGAGAGATTTCCAAAATAATTGCCCTTTTAACTGCATATGTTCTTAAACCTCACACCACTACAAGTGCTGTGATTTCTGCTACCCTACGGGAACGCTAAGAGCGAAGAACGATCTGAGCCTGAATGGTTTTGAGTCCCTGTGATGGTAACAGAGCTGGTTGTTGTGCGGACTATGACTATGCAGATGCTTTTATCCCGTCGCCCAATGTTCTACCGTTAGAACGCGGGGCTTTCGCTCTCATTGCTCAATCAGCTAACTCTTTTGGATGAGAAATAAATCAACCAATTAGGTGATTTGAGTGCAATTATTTGGGACTAATATTGAAGAATAAATTCAGAAGCAAAAATTAAAAATTCAGCAATCTTTTAATCTTCTAGTGGGGAATTAAAACCCGCTAATACGAAAGCTGACCACTCAAGAAAGCATATTTAGTGGGTGTCTTCAACTAATTTGTAATTGATAATTTGCAATTCGTAATTGAATTTTTAACTATGAATTACGTAGGGCTTACCGGGTGTAGCCCATTACAAATCAGTTAAACCCTTTGATTCAGCGTTTGACTAAGCCCTCACGGTTCTCAAAGGTCACAAAACGCGCTGAAGTCTGCTTTTTCGTACATAATTCAGGGCTTTATTCTGGCGACAAACTCTATTAATAGAGACTACTGATTGCCATATCTCGAACTTAGGATAACGATATGAAACTGAATACCTTCATCAATTCTGCATTTGTTATTGCATCTATTGCGCTTGTACCTGGAATTGCTAGCGCTCAAATGGCTAATAACAATAAGATGTCTCTCATTAGTCTCGGTCGCGCCGAAAATTTAGCTCGCGAAGCCGCTGAGAAGGCCAATGGTGGTTTACAAAATTATCGAGCCGAGAACTCGATGTATGGACCAGCCCAAAACTCTCCCCACACCTACGATGGCCATGGACGTTGGACTTTCACCTTTAAGGGACATCGCCCTGATTCTCCCACTCCTACAGTCAAAAGCATAGTGACTGTCTCAAGAACCAGGATAGTTCATATTGACTATAACAGACCCATTCGCTCAAGAACCCTGTAACGACGTGCCAGATGTGAAAATAATTCATAATTCGTAATTATTACTCCACCCACGCCACTTGCTCTACTTGGGGAAACCCCTTCTCTTGTTAAGCTACGGCTCACCAAGGTAAAAACTT
>CAVYXS010000166.1:0-12769 GCA_963772205.1 uncultured cyanobacterium | reverse complement strand
CGGGAAATGCTACAAAATTCAAAATTCCACAATTTTGTAGATGCGTAGCAGCTTAAGGCGTGGTATAATAGGTCAATTTTTGCGCTTGTGTACTAGATTTTTATAGGTGGCGATCGCGCCGCTGATTCAACCGTAAATGCGTATTGTGAGGGAATGACTTGTCACCAGACATCCCCAACAAGGTTAAATTACAATTTCTTCACGTTGACAATCAAAAATTACCTCGAAACAAGTGTTAGGTATCTCTTGGCGGAGGTGCCGCAAATAACCATCAGCATCGGAACGACTGCGGAAACGAGCTACAATTTCCCGCTCCATATCGGGAACTGAACGAGCGATCGCCCAACCATTAAGACGCTTTCTGTATGTGGCTGTCTGAGTTTCTGAGATGGAATTAGACTCAATATTTTGTGGCATGATCTAGGTTATCCATAATGTGTTGACTAAAGAGCCTTAGTAAGTCTTCTGGTGGGGATGCACTAATCTCTATTTTAACTTGATGCCACCTTAGTAATACATTATTTTTTGCTTGTCAATACTTAAGAATAAATTGTAGCTTTAAATTAGTGGTATTTTCAGTAAGTTAAGCGCCTCAAAGTCTACAGTTAAAGTATAGGATTGACAATTTAGTACGTAGCACTTGAATATATATTGTGCTGTGCCCATTTTTTAATTGACAATCCGAAAAACTGCACCATAACACCAAACCTGGAGCTATGGCAAGTATTCTATCGGCGCGACTGGGATGAATCTACTGAAGTGGACAAGTACAAGTCGTGAATCAATCAATGGGGACTCATCTGTAAACAAGCTAAATTTTTTAATCTTAAAACTATACTTGACTTGAGCAAAATGAAGACACCATTTGTCATATCAATCATTGAAAAAGTCGCCGCGCAAATCGGAGCGGTAGTTGTAGTTGATCCAGAATGTAAATTTGTTGGGCACATTACATTTAGTAATGGAAATCAGACTTTTTTTAGCTCTACTAGATTGAATCTGAATGGTTTTGGCTCTGCAGAAATAGCCAAAGATAAAGCTTGTTCTAGTTTTTTTCTCAAGCAATTTGGCTATAAAGTTCCTGAAGGAAAAACATTCTTTAATGAAAAATTGTGTAAAAAAATAACGACATTAAGAAATATTGATGATGGATGTTTGTATGCTAAATATCTCGGATTTCCTGTAATTGTCAAGCCACTGAATCTCAGTCAAGGAAAATTAGTTGCAAAAGTTTACAATAAGCAAGAATACTACCAAGTAGCTAAGAAAATATTGCGAATCACCGCAGGATGTATCGTCGAAAGATTTCATGTTGGTAATGATTATAGGATTTTGGTACTAGATCAAGAAGTCATTGCTGCCTATCAGAGAATTCCCTTATATATAGTGGGAGACGCTACATCTACAGTTTTGGAACTTTTGCAGCAGAAGCAGGAAAGCTTGCTCAAAATTGGCAGAAAAATTATCGATATAGAGGATTTTAGAATCAAAAAAAAATTGCAAAGACAGAAATTTAATTTGAATAGTATTCTTCCCCAAGATACTATTGTTTATCTGTTAGATAATGCTAATTTATCGAGTGGAGGTGAGGCAATAGATGTGAGCGAAAGTATTCATCCAGACTTTCAAAAATTAGCAATTCATATCACCAAAGATATGGGGCTAAGATTAGCAGGTGTAGATATGATTACCAGTGATCTAACAAAGCCAATGATCAACTACACCATCATCGAAGTAAATGGCTCTCCTGGTTTATCTAACTATGCCTCAATTGGTGAGGCTCAAAGTCAAAGAGTAGAAAAGATATATCTGAAAATTCTCTCAGCGCTGGAAAATCAGCCCACTCTTGGGTTGGGGTATTAAACCAGATCCAAAAACAACTGACACGCCATCAAAGAGCGTCCCCGTAAGGCAGCGCAATCAACGACATCTAACAAAAGATAGCTATAAACCAGATTAGTGCATCAACAATTTGGGTATTTGTCTTGCGTAAAAATGATTGACTCGAAAATAACTAGATGTCCTTTGATCAACGCCAAGAATATAAACACCATGCATTACAACAGCAGTATAACCGGCTTCAGCAGAAAGAAGCTAGACTACGTCGTGATTATGCGATTGCAGCAAACACTATCTTTGCCTTTTTCATTAAAAGAAATTAGATACTACTCTCCAGAATTACTACGTATTTTTTTGATCAAGATAAGTTAATAGATATACATAAGCAATAGTAATAAACAATACTATTTTTATGAATGAAATACAACTTTTATCGTCAAAATACATATGCTATTAACATAAACGGTATTATTTTTTCTATGTATATAAGCATAAAAAATATATCATCTATAAGATGATATCAATCTCTAACCAGCCAAAAATCGCAATAGTCTCCTGTTTATTGAGAATTTTTTAGATGTATATTTTGATTGTTGAAAATAAAACAAACGATAAATTAAGGTTTTTAGCTATATTCATATAATGGCTATTTAGTCAAGATAGTTTAAGTACATACCATGAGTTAGTAATATTTTTTATACTAAATATAAATGCACTTATGTTATTATGAAGTAATGTTACAGAACAAACGCATCAATCTGTATATAGTATATAAAAATATAGTCAATGCGGTTTCAGGTGACAAGATTAAACAATAATTGCACCCTCTAATTAGGTAGGCATAATTAAATGTAAGATGTCATAACGTAGCTTACTTGCCGTAGGATGGAGGAGCGACATTCGCGTAGCGTGTCGTAGACAAACAATCGTCAAAATTGGGATTGCTACTCTGCTCTCAAGACCGTTAGGTTAAGCCAAAAATCCCGCACTGAACTAAACTACTTGCTCATAGCTAAAGTAAGCCAAAAGCTTAGTGGGGAATTTTTTAACCCATTAAAATGGTTTTCTGCTTTGAGCTAGAAATTTATTTCACGGCTCTTAACCGAACCGTATTGAATCTTCTTCTATCGGAGATAGACTCGCGTTTGAGTTATCCAAAGGAGTACGTTCTTCTCTATGAGAACCTACGCGTATTGTATTTATTTACGCCGATCTGCTTACTATTAATTAACTACTTTCATGTTTGTCCAAAATTAATTCTGCTCAACGCTAAACTATCCACCAAAATAACCAAGATAAACGCACCTGAATTTAAAGAGATGGTGAACAATTCTTGGTTGGAAATACCTGCGCCAAAAACAGAGGTAGTCTAACTTTTGCCAAAATACCTCAAGACAAGCGTGTGCTTAACTCTTAGGCAAAACGTAGAAACGCTAATCCAGAAGAACAGGATAGCCAAAAATACTTCCACTAAAACCATAGAGGATTTTATGCACTCAGTTTTTTGCTTGATGGTAAAAAGAAGCGAGTAAAATCTTAGGTTTGTTCTATATGAAGCCTTGTAAATTGGCGAAGGTATTGATTATGTGGAGACATTACCAAATAGATTCATGTCAAATAAGGAGTAACCAATGAGTCAAAGTCAGACAATTGTCAAATCGGTCGATAGCCGGACTGTCTCTGAAACAACTTATGATGTGGTCATCGTCGGAGCAGGTATTGCTGGCGCCATTGTTGCCAAAGAGTTGAGTCAACAAGGAAAAACGGTTTTAATCCTGGAGGCAGGAAAAAGTAGGGATTTCACTCTTGCAGGCTTTCAGACTTACGTAGATACCTTCTACGGCGCAGTAGAGAAGCACCCCAACTCTCCCTATTATCCTGAAGCAAATCCCAATGCTCTCAGTCCTACAGACCTTGATGACTATTTTGTCGAAAGAGGCCCGATGAAACTTGGGGGTTCTTACACAAGAGTCCCAGGTGGAACAACGATGCACTGGGAAGCGAAAACCCCACGGATGTTACCGGATGATTTTCAGTTACGCACTAAGTACGGACATGGTCTTAACTGGCCGATTACTTATAAAGATCTGATGCCCTACTACCGCAAAGCAGAGTATGAGATTGGTGTTTGTGGGGACACAGAAGAGCAAAAAAAACTAGGCATTCCATTTGAAGATAACTATGTTTTCCCGATGGAAAAGCTTCCCCCTTCTTATTTGGATCAAAAAGTTATTGAGAAAGTGGGTGGGACTAAAGTTGAACTCTATGGCGAAACCCTGGAATTAAACTTCGCTACTTTTCCTCAAGGTCGTAATGGCGTACCCAACCCTAAATACGATCCTGGTAATGCATTTGTTCCAGATGGTGTAGCTAGTATCCCGCCTGTTCAGTTTGGAGAACGTTGTCAAGGTAATGCCAATTGTGTTCCTATCTGTCCGGTGCAAGCGAAATATGATGCTCGCCGAACTTTAGTTAAAGCCTTGCAAACCGGTCGGGTTCATATACTCTCCCAAGCAGTCGCTTATAGAGTAGAAACTAATCCTCAAAACGGTCGTGTCACTCGCATTCACTACAAGCGTTATGAACACCCTGATTCTCCTCAATACACCACAGGAACCGCCCAGGGGCATTTATTTGTTTTAGCGGCTAATGCCGTCGAAAACGCCCGGCTAATGCTCGCTTCGGACTTGCCTGACACCCCTAGCAGTAGACTAGTGGGACGCCATCTGATGGATCATCCTTTCACATTAGCTTGGGGTTTGATGCCTGAAGTGACTGGCACTATGCGCGGGCCTCTTGTAACCTCCGGAATCGGAACATTTCGTAACGGCGAGTTTCGTCACAACCAATCAGCCTTTGCGGTAGATATTCATAATGATGGTTGGGGATGGGCAACAGGATCACCCTACACCGAAGTCCTGGATGCAGTTGACCACAAAAACAAATATGGCGAAGAACTACGCCAGACATTGATTAGTCGGATTTCACGACAACTGCTACTAGCTTTCATGTGCGAATTGCCCCCCGATCCCAATAACCGAGTAACTATCGATCCGAAGTACAAAGATAAACTGGACAATTATCGTCCCGTCATTAACTTCAACTTACCCGACTATGCACTTAGAACCCTTGCCTACACCAGAAAACTCTCTCGTGTAATCTTCCAGCGTTTAGGAGCAGAAGATTATACCCACTATGATCCTTCAGACCCCGCCTATTTTGAGTTTGAGGGTGAAGGTTACTTCTACAAAGGAGGAAACCACTTTTCGGGAACTCATATCATGGGAGATACGAAAAACGACTCGGTTGTTGATAAAAATCAGCGTTCTTGGGATCATGAAAATCTCTATCTACTTGGTGCGGGAAGTATGCCAACTATCGGCAGTTCAAATACAACCTTGACCATTGCCGCATTGAGTTTTTTAACTGCCGAGCAGATGCTCAAAGATTTGAAATAATCTGACAATTTGCCGCCAAATTAATGTCCCTGAGAAAATTGAGAACAAATTACCAACAAACTGATTATGTCCAAAAAAAATGAATACGAACTGATTAAAACGGTAGAAAATTTGCATTACTACCTTGCACAAGCATTGAGGCTAGAACATGCAACTATTCCCCCTTACCTGACTGCCCTCTACTCCATCAAACCTGGAAAGAATTTAGAAGCTTTCCATATTATTCGACAGGTGGCTGTAGAAGAAATGCTTCATCTCACCCTGGTAGCTAATGTTTTAAATGCCGTGGGGGGAAACATTAAAGGAATCTTGACTAACCGTAATTTTGTTCCCAAATATCCAGCCTTTATACCAACAGGAGCAGACGACTTCAAAGTAAGTTTAAGCAAGTTTTCCCCAGAGACTGTAACTACTTTTATGAAAATTGAACGGGGGGAAGAAATCGCTGAAGGTAAACCATTAGTCGTGTCTCGATCTACACAAGAAAGGGAACACTTTTTGACGATTCACGATGGTGATAAATCCAATACTTTCTATAGTATTGGTTTATTCTATGCAGAAATAATTCGTGGTTTGAAGGCTTTGCATAAAGAGAAGGGAGATGCTCTGTTCAGCGGTGATCCTCAGCGACAAATTACCCCCGAATACTACTACAACGGTGGTGGCGACATTATCGAAGTCAAGGATCTAAATTCAGCAATCCGAGCCTTGAGAGTCATTCAAGAACAAGGTGAGGGTTCAAGAATTAGCGCGATCTATGACGCAGAACGAGAAATGGGTCATTACTATCGTTTTGAGCAACTGGCAAGAGGACAATTCTACAAAATCAATCGGGATGAGCCGGAAGAGTCGGATAAGCCCCATGCTCCCTCTGGTGAGACTGTGAAGGTAGATTGGAACGAAGTTTATCCGATTAAGACTAATGCCCGGTCTGAGTGATTATCCTCATGACTCAGACGTGTATAATGCAGCTGTCGAATTCCAGAAAGAATACAGTGATTTTCTGGCAAAGATTGAACTTTCTTTTACCGGACAACCTGATCAATTGCTGCCGGCAGTAGGGGGAATGTTCCGCCTGAAAGAACTTGCTAGTCAGTTAATACGTAATCCTATACCCGGTATGGAAGAGTTTAACGCTGCTCCCATCTTCCGACTAGACTAATCGAGATTCAAGTCTTTCTGGACTAAAGCTGCGTGTAACAATCAGTGCTATTTACTGATGGCTTACTGCTATCAGATCGACAACACACCGGTAGATCGGAAATTTTTGTGGAGGTAAACACCTGATGGATATTAATGCACCTGAGTTTAAAGAGTATTTTTTCGATTTCTCAGCGGCTTTAACAGGTTTTTCTCGCTTTCATCTACAAGGAACCGGACAAGCTTCTCTTTACTTTGAAACTGTTCGGAATATCATAGGTGAAGACCTGTTTGGAGAACTGTTACAAACCTTTCATCGTATTGATAGCGAAGCCAAAAACAGTAATGATAAGTCTGATAAATTGACTGACGGGCTTCGTACAGAAATTTTCGGTTCTGAAAGATTTGGTCCCATCGCTCGCAATATTATCAAGCTTTGGTATGTAGCCACTTGGTATCAACTCCCCCAAGCTTGGCGGGATACTTTTGGCACAAAAGAAAAGGATAAAACCTTTATTCCTAGTCCACAAGCCTATCCAGAAGGACTCTTATGGCCTGCAATTGGTGTTAACCCACCTGGCGCCAAAGCCCCTGGATATGGGACTTGGAGTGAACCCCCCT
Organism: uncultured cyanobacterium; assembly: GCA_963772205.1. Lineage (GTDB taxonomy): Bacteria > Cyanobacteriota > Cyanobacteriia > Cyanobacteriales > Nostocaceae > Gloeotrichia. The sequence goes on along the minus strand of CAVYXS010000166.1, from coordinate 5,711 downwards.
CAGTCAGCCTGAAGAAAGGCTAACAGTCATTTTAGGTAGGAGCTAAAGATGTTTAGCTCCGCCTGATTGAACCTCTAAATAAGACCTATCTTTCATTCTGACAGAATTGCAAACAATCCTAACTTTAAGGACGAACATGAATATGACATCTTGGTTGCGTAGGCTTTCTACTATTGCCTTTTCAATTGTTTTGAGCTTAACAATCTTTGGTTTGCCCGCTCACGCTTTTGTTACGAATGATTACCAGAAGTTACTCGTTACAAACGCCTGTAATAACTGCAATCTATCGGGAGTGGATCTATCGAATAAAGATTTATATGGCAGCGCACTGAATGGGGCAAATCTATCCAACGCTAATCTCTCCGGTGCCCTACTCAATGATGCAAATCTTAAAGGAGCTAATCTCACAGGAGCAAATCTATCAAAAGCTATCCTGATGGGGATCACCTTGTCGGGAGCTAACTTAACGGGGGCTAATCTTTCTCAGGCAGATTTGTATAATGCCCTCATGAGTCAGACAAATTTGTCAAAGGCAAATTTAACCAATGCAAATCTAGAATCTGCCATTATCTCTGATGCAGATTTGTCGAATGCTTTGGGACAAAGTGCCACACTAAAAGGAGCAATTTTTTCTCGTTCAAATTTATCAAGTGCAGATTTTTCTAATAGCAAGATGAGAAATTCAAGGTTAGTAGGTGCCACTCTACAGGGAGCCAAGTTTATTGGGTCTGATCTGTTTAATTCGCAGATGCCTGACAGTACTATTTATAACGGAGATGTCACCCGGTTTGGTGCTTCTCAGTAAGACTTAAAACCTTGTTAATAGCAATAATTAGTAATGAGTTTTATTTACCTTTGACTCATTGCTAATTTGTTGAGAATTGTATCTTCATAATCGGTCAAACATTAGGAATCACTAAGTCATGGCTACAAAAAATAAGCGCAAGATAAACAAATCTGCGATTCTCCAGAACATTAGGGATATTGGTCGTTTATCCGTGCTGTTAGTTGCTTTTTTCCTGTTAGGAATAACGAGCCTACCGCTTTCTGCCTTTGCTGCTACAAGCACAAACAATTCTGTCTTGGTGTCTCTCGTTACTCCTTCATCTGAACCTGCACTTTTAAATCCAACATTCAAGCGCGAAAAAGTCAATTTGGGCATTACTCCAACTGGTTGGAGTAATAGTGATGACCAGAGTATTGATCTCAATCCGCCTATCCCTTACCAGCAGATTTTAAGTGAAATGGCGCTGTCTGGCTTCCAAGGTACACAAATGTCACCTAAATTTCCCGAATATCCGGACAAAAAAGAGGATTTAAAAAGAGAGTTAGAACTTCGTAACTTGAGGATTTCTGAACCTTGGGTAGGAACTAAGTTCACCGAAGGCGAAGAAGGAAAAGCAAAAACTTTTGAAGACTTCGAGAATCAAGTAGCCTTCATGAAAGAGATGAAAGGTAACACTATTGTAGTTGCTGAATTGGGTGGTGCTGTTCATCAAAAACCGAATGTAGACCCTTTGAAAGATAGACCACAGTTTACTAACCAGCAATGGCAGGATTTATTAGATGGGCTGAACGAACTCGGTAAACGTGCAAAACAAAACGATATGCAGCTGGTTTACCACCCCCATATTGGTACAGGAGTAGAAAACCTTGCTGATATTAAGCGGTTGATGAAAGGTACTGATCCCGAATATGTGAAACTACTTCTTGATACTGGTCATTTGTACTACGCAGGAGTTGATCCTTTGGCAGTAGCTAAGAAATATGCTAATCGGATCAGACACGTTCATCTAAAAAATATTCGTCAGCCAGTCTTAGATGAATCTAAGGAAAGCGGTCGTGGCTTTTTAGATTCCATCCGTGCAGGTATATTTACCGTTCCTGGAGATCCTGCTGGTGCAATTGATTTTCAGCCAATTTTACAAGAGCTTGCTCAAGCTAAATATAAAGGATGGCTGATGGTGGAGGCTGAACAAGATCCTAAAAATGCTGAACCTTTGACATACGCACTCATGGCTCGTGAATACCTACGGGAAGAAATTGGTTTTTAGTCCTTTGTGACTAATAATTACACACTGAGCTTTGAGCAGAGAGAGTGAGTAGATAGAAGACAAGTTAAGAACTTTGTAATTTCCGGCTCTCTACTCTCTCATCTAGTTGAGAATCTGATATTTTGTACCATTTATCCAATGGAGTTAAAACATGACAGTTCAAGATAAAGAAGATATTAGAAAGGTCTTTGAAGAAGTCTATTCGTACAATGTGAGGGAACGCGATTTAGAACTTTACGCACAAATGTACACGGAAAATGCAATTTGGATGCCTCCAGATTCCCCCGATCGCATCGGAATTAATGACATCTTGGAAGGATTTGCATCTCAGATTGCAAAACAAGATATCGATCCAAATTTTACTGCCGAAGAAATCGAGGTCTTTGGCGATTTTGGTTATGTGCTAGGTTTTTCCATCGCTATCATTAAACCTAGGGATGGTAGCGCATCTAGAACAGTTAAGTTTCGAGCTTTATGGCTAATGAAGAAAGAGGATGACATCTGGAAGATTGATCGCCAAATTTGGAATAATAAGCCATAGTAAGGTTGTGATTTTGCAGAATATAGGACTGATTACAACCTAGGTGAAGAATCTCACAAATAAAACAGGATTGTTATAGGAATACCCAATACATAAGGAGAAAATTACACCATGAGTAACGAGTTTGGTTTACCTGATATTTACTTAAGCTTTTTTATGTTTACTACTAATCTGAGTCCGGATAATATAGATTATCGGGACATGATTATTAACCATATTAGAAATCTAAAAGAATTGGGCTACACTGGCTTTGAGTTTCCTATTGCCGCACCAGAAACTCCAGACTATCCAGAATACTACACTCCAGACTACTACAAAGAAGTGAGCGATTATGAAAATCTGCGATCTTATCTAGACAGCCAGGGATTATATGATGTAAAAATTAGCACTAACGTCGGTACGACTAAAAGATTTGATCCTAGTTCTCCAGATTATGGACAACAACAAGAAGCTTTAGAGTATCTGAAATCAAGAGTTGACATCACCGCAGCCTTACGTGGTGAAATTATGATGGATCCAATTATTATCCCCTATGGTGTTTTTCCGACTCAAGACTATGATAATAGTCCCATCTGGAGTGATGAACTTCAAGAACATCTTGCATCCCGTTATGCCAACGCCCAACCCATTCTCAATGAATTAGGTGAATATGCGGAGTATCGTAACGTCAAATTAGCTATTGAACCGATAACTCACTGGGAAACACCAGGCCCAAACAAATTGTCACAATTGATTGAGTTTCTGAATGGGGTTGATAGCAGACAAGTTGGAGTAGTAATTGATAGCGCCCATGAAATTCTGGATGGCGACGGGCCAGAGATATTTAGAGAGCAAGTAGAATACCTCGCTGCAGAAAGACGACTTCATTATATTCAAATCTCCCCTCCAGATAGAGGGGCTGTGCATACAAGTTGGCTACCTTGGCAATCCTTTTTAGAGCCAATTCTGCCTGTTTATAATGGTCCGATCGCCATCGAAATTTTCAATGCTATTCCGGAATTTGTCAATTCACTGCGTTTAACTCGACGTAAGTTTTGGATTCCTGGTGAAGAGCCTGGAAATGACTACCCAAGTGCCTACGAAATTGCCGATAAAGCCCTGGAAATTACCCAGAAAGAATTGAATAAAATTATTTATCCATAACAGAAGTAAATGTTAGCTAGAAAATCAAAGTACAGCACAATTGTCTCGGTTTTTGTAGCTTTTATCCTGGCTGTAGCTATTACCTTCTGTAGCTGGGAGCAGGCGATCGCTAGTCCAATAGTCGAGCCGCCACCAGAAGAAATGGGTGCATGGGAAACAATCCCTCTGTCTCCTCCAGAAAACCGGATGCAGTCTGTCCATAGCATACTTCTTCCCAACGGCAAGGTGTTAAGTCTTAATGGTAGTAGCTTTCGTTCCACTCTTGTTAAAGGCAACAATGGGAACAATAACTTTATAGAGGGAGTTAATGTCACAGACAATGACGTGATTAACAATACTTCCCTTTTTAATCCCAAAACTAAGGAATTTGAGCGCATTACTACACCACCTGCCATACAATATGGAGAAACCAACGATTTATTTTGCTCAGGTCATTTGCAACTAGCCGATGGTAACGTTCTTTTTCTTGGTGGTACTGGACGCTATTATCCTGGAGGTGCTTTTACAGGCTCCAGACAAGTCAATCTTTATAATTGGAAAACTGACACCTGGTCCACATTAGGACAACTCAAACAAGGGCGTTGGTATCCTAGTTTAATTCCACTAGCTGATGGCAAAATAGTCATTTTTTCAGGACTAAAATTAGATGCTCCTAATCAAATTAATCCCAGTCTAGAAATATACGACCCCAAAACGCAAAAATTCCACTACATCGACCTTACAAGAATTAAGAATAGTCCGTTTAACACCAAACTCAAAGATGTTGATAGCTACGATAGCATAGACCTTTATCCCAGAGTCTTCCCTAGTGCTGATGGCAGACTTTTGATCACTGGAGATGATGGAGGAATTGCTGGAGTTTTGGTTTCACAAGCCAGTAAAAAAAGCTATTTAATGTCCATCCAAGAGGATGTAAATGGGATTTTCTCGGTTAGTTTTGAAGTCGGACCTGAAAGGGGAGAGACATCTAAAGCTTATGGAACTGCTCTCCAAGTTCCTAATTCGGAAGATGTGTTATTACTGGGTGGTTTGATAGGTACTAACGACATCAACTTTGGACGTTTGGGTAAAACAGAAGGCTTTCCAGAAGGTTCTAGGGTTGCTTCTAGCCTACAGCGTTGGATATCTCCGCAAAAGAGTGGAGAAAAGAACGGTAAATGGGAAATTATCAATAACTTTCTCGACAAACCAAGAGCCAATCTTGAAGCTGTGATTCTACCAAACAAAGAAGTGTTGGTAGTTAACGGTGGTCGATATCCAGAATATAAACCAGTCTATGAGCCTTTGCTCATGACTCCTAATTCGGAGACTGCAGGGGGTTACAGCACCAAATCCATGAATCCGGCTAGACTACCCCGGCTATATCATAATGGGGCGCTCCTGTTACCGGATGCTCGTGTTTTGGTCATTGGTGGTAATGCAAACCGTGCTGCACGAGACAACAATGGCACTGTTCACGTTAATGTACTGCAAGATAAGCAGACATATTATAAGTTCCCTACACTGAAAGACAAATCGAATCAGGTGAAAGAGTTCAATATTGAGGAGTATTACAAATCCCCTCAAAGTTATTTTGCTGAGGGAGACACAGAACCCTTCGTCCCTGCTGAAATTTGGCAAGCAGAGATATTCAGTCCACCCTATCTATTCAAACCTAGTTTGCGCCCTCAAATTATCCAAGCTCCTGAAAAGCTTAAGTATAGTCAATTTGAAAATATTTCTGTGAAGAATGCCACAGAAAAAGGTTCTTTGGTGTTAGTTAAGTTGGGTTCAGTAACTCATTCTTTCGATTATGGGCAAAGATTGGCAGATTTGGCAATTGAAAATGTCGCTTTAAGTGATGAATCTTTAATCATCTTCAAAACACCAAAAAATGCTAATCTCTACCCACCAGGGTACTACATGATGTTCTACCTCAATGACTTAGGCGAGCCTTCCGTCGCCAAGATAATCAAGCTTGAAGCTTAAAAACG
>CAVYXS010000165.1:0-7842 GCA_963772205.1 uncultured cyanobacterium | reverse complement strand
AGTTCAAAGATGTAGCTAAAATTTTGGTGCTAGACAACATAAAACTTAGTGGTACTGAAAAGTTGATCGGGAGGCTGTGGGATTGGGTACGAATTATGAATTATGAATTTTCACATTTTTGAGAATTTATCATTTCTTTTACCCGATAAAAGTGACCTAGAAATCAGAAATACCAGAAACAGAACTAACTCCGAGACTTATTCGTTGAGATTGGGCATAGGGCATAGGGCATAGGATATTGCTCAATTTTTCATACTCCATAACGCTACTTGCTTTCAGCCGGGTCTGACCTCAAAATAGTTGTAAAAATATGTAATTTTTCGGTCACAAGTCAGGAAAATGTCTTTAATTGCCAGAATATTACTGAGTTTAATCCTTTTTTGGGTGCCGTGGGGGTATTGACGCCGCCGAATGTCTCTGTTATCGTAGCTCCATATAAGGTTTACATTCAATTTACTAAATAAAAGCCCCAGAAATGTACAGCAGCAGTTCCTACTTTTATTTTTGGTATAAGGCGGTTCACCGGGGGTGAATTAAGTTTCCTAATGGAAACCGCCCGGTGAACCGCAGAGCAAACTCTGCGGTTTTTGTGTTTTTAGGAGAATTACATCGTCATGATCTACATCTGTAGCTGGTTTTATAGCTTTTACTTTTGGCCCAGAACAAATTCCGGGTAAATAGCGTCATGTCGATCAATCATAACGCGCCCGGAACATAAAGTTTCCGGGTTTTTTTGTTAGTGGGGTATGGACTTCGACTTCTCTACGAGAAGCTATGCCGCAGGCTTTACGCTCAATCCGAGGGGAGATGGGGAGAATAATAACTCCTAACGCCCAATGCCCCATGCCCCATGCCCCATACCCAATGTCCAATACTTAATTCAGGAGAATCGAACCATGATTAATGCTAAACTCACAGCACAATCTCATCCTCAACATCAGACAATTGTCAAACTGACAGAAACAGTCGCTTTCGGTGGTGAAGAACTAGTAATTATCGGTGGACCTTGTACAGTTGAAAGCTTAGGACAAATGGAGACAGTTGCCGAAAACCTAGCTGGTGCGCCTGTACAGGCGTTGCGTGGTGGAGTTTATAAACCCCGGACATCTCCCTACGCCTTCCAAGGAATGGGAGAAGAAGGATTAGAAATTTTGGCGGCAGTGCGATCGCGTTACAATATCCCTGTAGTCACCGAAGTGATGACTATTTCCCAAATTGAAGTAGTTGCTGCCCATGCTGATATGCTGCAAGTTGGTAGTCGCAACATGCAAAACTTCGACTTGCTCAAAGCTTTGGGACAAGCTGGTAAGCCGATATTGCTAAAACGTGGCTTGGCAGCAACAATTGAAGAATTCGTCATGGCAGCTGAATATATTTTAAGCCACGGCAATCCTGATGTGGTGCTGTGTGAAAGAGGTATCCGCAGCTTCGATAATTACACCCGCAATGTGCTGGACTTAGCAGCAGTAGCAGCGCTCAAGCAGATTACTCACTTACCAGTAATTGTAGATCCATCCCATGCCGTCGGTAAACGGGAACTGGTAGCACCAATGGCCAAGGCTGCTGTGGCTTGTGGCGCAGATGGGTTAATTATTGAATGTCACCCAGAACCAGAAAAATCTGTTTCTGATGCTCGTCAAGCTTTGTCTTTAGAAGATATGGTGAATTTGGTTGATAGTTTAAAGCCTGTAGCCGCAGCAGTTGGGCGGAATATATCAGCAGCAATGGGGGTGGGTTTAAAACCCACCCCTATTTGTTGTGCGGCTTGAACGCGGTGAAGATGATTGATGGTGAGAAATCATGTTTACTCTGTTTTGTCTCAAACTACCTGTGGTATAGTACATTTGTATTGATTCAATAAATTTCTGAGCAAATTACCTTTTCCTTCCCCACCTCAACAGTGGGGATTTTGTTGTTTCTACCTGAGTGCCAATCTGAACTGTCTTGGGCTATAGTTTGAATACCGCTCTTTTATGTGGTGTTTTCATAGGAATGAATCATGAAAAATCACCTGTTAACAAACTCTGCCGCAGCTTATATGTTAACTGATTCCTCAATTATTCAGGAGTCGCCTTTTGTAGAAACTGATGGGCTACTGATTTATAAAGAAGAGTGTAAAAATCCTGAATTCTTAAACTCATCCTTGTTCATATCCTTATTTGGGGAGACAGTCGCCGTTGATCATTATGTACTGTTATTTTCCAATCGAGAAACTCTCACAGAATATGCTAATTCTCTAACCAATTATGATGCCAAAATTACAGAAGGTCCAGGTAGATGGCCTGATGACTTTTGTGAAGAAGGCAATTTATTATCTGAAAATTTGGGAATGTACTTTCTCTCTGCCTTAATGCCATCAGGTATGATTATAGTGCTGCTGGCACCAGATACACCAGATGAAAAGCTGGATTGTTTATATAGAGAAAAAGGTGTCAATGCTGTCCATCACGTGGCGATTCGCGTTGATGATATTTACGCAGCTGCCGAAGCGTGGGAGAAGAAAGGGTTTAAACCTTTGTCTGTGAATCCGCAAAACGATGGGAGTTTGTGTCAATGGTTTTTAAGCAACCAAGTAGGACAAATTGTAGAAATAATATCTCGTCCATCCGCAGGTAAGGAAACTTTTTCTTGTGAGAATATCGTCGGGTTACGCCTGTCAGAATTAGAAGCGTAATTTAACTAGGCTATTTCATGACTATTTAGATCATTTTCCTTGTAAGATATAACAAAGGGATAAGCAAAACGCCTATCCCCAAAAAATCAAGTTACCAAAATATAAAAATTGAATTGAAAATCTAAACCGATGCAAAACCAGTAAACTGTCTCACATAAGGGGATCTAAAACCCAAAACAATATCTGTTTTCGGCACACCCAACTCTACTAATTGATGAGGAATTCCTTCTTCTGTAAAATCCCTTTGAATCCAAATTTTGCTATCTTTAATACTAATATGAATGGGAAACCAATAAATTCTCTTTTCATCTTTCCATCCTGTAACTAATAACAAATAAACATCCAGGGCAAACGCATCTTGTCAACAAGAACCTCTCAATGTCAATAAACCCCATAATAATCGCATTAGTGTCGGCTTATTGACAAAATTTTAAGTGATCGCCTTAACCCCTGAAAAACCAATCAAACAATAAATTCTTGTTATCCCGTTAATGCATTAATTAAGGTTTTTGTCAAGACCAATTAAGATGCGTTTGCCCTGAATAAACATCCCTTTCCGTATCAAAAACAATTTCGATATTTTCTGATTCTTCTACACATTCTTCTTGTGCATATTTTTGGATAAAATTCTTAACTATTTCTCGATAATCTAATTTTTCCATAAGACTATAAAGTTATGAAGCTATCTGATAAATTACAGGTTTATATCTTGCTTCTGGAATCGGTTTACCTTCTATTTCCCCAGCTTCTAACCAAACAGCTTTAGCTTTCAGAACTTCTTGCAGTGCTTCTTCTTCAGTTAAACCAAATCCTGAACAATATTTTAAATCAGGAATATCTGCAATATAACCTTCATCTTCTTTACTGTAGAAAATATTAATGTGATAGTGCTTCATTGCTCATCCTCTAAAGTGAGTGCATATTCTTCAATCAAAATCAAAAATTGACGAACCTGATAAGGAATAGCTTTACCATTGCGATTTTATAAATTAATCAGTTCAGGGATAGTTGGATGAGTAAAAATGTGATGACTACCGTTGATACGTGATAACGAAAAACCAAAGGCTTCAACTAAAGTCACCAAATCATCGAATTGAATATTTCTAGAGCCAGAAAGGAATTTTTATAGTAACTTACGCTTTTTTGACATTACTATATTTTATCATTGTTTCACATCAAATTTTATCCTACTCTCATTATTTACCTAGACTAAACTTCTATCCAAAGGTAGATGGAAAAGGATAAAATGACAGCGTAACGCACCATTATCAATGGTTTGGTGCGTTAGGATGAAATCCGTAACGCACCCTTTGTGCCTTTGCTTCTTAGCAACCCAACGCAATAAAATTATAAAGATGTTGGGTTTTCTCAGCCCAACCTACATCTCATCTAGTAAAATCTAATTCTTTTATTGTCAATAGGTGATACGATACGCAAATAAAAAGGAGGATCATAATGATCAGCCTCTTTCCAGTGATACCTATACCTCCAGTATTTTCTATTGGGAAGCATTATTTTTTCTATACTTCTCTTCAGTTCTGTGTAACCATTATCGTTTTCTATGTAAATATCGAACCTATAAGTACCTTGAGGGGGATAGTTAATTCTAAAATGAAACTGAGGATCAATTTTATTGCTTTGTTGATCTAATTTAACATCTAGAGTGACTAATAAATGTACATTATCGCGTACAAGAATAGTATGCGTTGACAAATTTTCTCTATCGGAAACTCGATTTCTATTAATTCTAGAGTTGTTTTGTCTTGCGTCTATATCTTTAATTTGGTTTTCTATATCTTTAATTTGTTGTTCTATTTCCTGAATTTTTTTTTCACATTCATTAATTAATTTATAGGGATAAGCCCAAAAGCCTATCCCTCAAAAAATCAACTAAATGATCAAGTACCAGAAGTCCAAGAATTGATATACTCAATTTGCTCAGGAGTCAAACTATCAATGAAAATGCCCATAGCTTGCAACTTCAAGCGAGCAATTTCTTGATCAACCTCAACAGGAATAGAGTGCAAACCAGGCGCTAACTTACCCTTATTCTTCACTAGGTATTCAACAGCTAAAGCTTGGTTAGCAAAACTCATATCCATCACCGCGCTGGGGTGTCCTTCAGCAGCAGCCAAATTAATCAAACGTCCTTGTCCGAGTACAACAACGGATTTACCATTTGTCAACTTATACTCTTCGGTGAAAGGACGGACATCCTTGATTTCTTTAGCGTTAGCAGCCAAGTATTTTAAATCAAGTTCCAAATCAAAGTGACCAGAGTTACAAACGATCGCACCGTCTTTCATCACATCGAAGTGTTCACCACGGACGACGTGCTTGTTACCAGTCACTGTAATAAAGATATCTCCTACAGTCCGCAGCTTCCGCTATTGGGAGAACGCGGAAACCATCCATAACGGCTTCAATAGCCTTGATGGGGTCGATTTCGGTAACGATGACGTTTGCACCCATACCACGGGCGCGGAGGGCTGTACCCTTACCACACCAGCCATAACCGACAACGACAACGTTCTTACCAGCCAACAAAATATTTGTAGCGCGGATAATCCCATCTAAGGTAGATTGACCAGTACCATAGCGGTTATCAAAGAAGTGCTTAGTGTCTGCGTCGTTAACGTTGACTGCGGGGAAGGTGAGAACGCCTTCTCTAAACATGGCGCGTAACCGCACGATCCCGGTGGTGGTTTCTTCGGTGCTACCAATCAAATCAGCGATTTGGTGTTGGCGTTGTTGAATTAATGTTGCAACCACGTCGCTACCGTCATCAACTATGATATTGGGGCGGTGATCTAAAGCTATTTGAACGTGGCGGTTATAAGTTTCGTTATCTTCGCCTTTTTGAGCAAAAACGGGAATTTCATGATCGACGACGAGGCTAGCGGCTACGTCATCTTGAGTTGATAAGGGGTTACTAGCAATTAACACCGCATCTGCACCACCCGCTTTGAGAGCGATCGCTAAATGTGCTGTTTCTGTGGTTACGTGGGCGCAAGCTACAAGGCGTAATCCAGCGAAGGGTTTTTCTTTCTCAAAGCGATCGCGGATTTGCCGTAATACTGGCATTTCGCGTCCAGCCCATTCAATCCGCTGTCTTCCCAAGGGAGCTAGGGCGAGGTCTTTAACCTCGTGCTTTAATCGGGGAGAAGTTGCCGTCATCAAAAATTACCTCTAAAAAGTCAAAAAAGGTACCTAATCTCTTAGGTACTTTACTAGATTATTCCATGACTAGCAATTTTTGGCTGTGATCTCCGAACACTTAGTCCATAATTCATGGTTTTTGGCAATAATTTGAAATTTGATCACACTGGCAAATTTAGCTTGAAACCTTGATTTCCCAGGTTTATCGGTTGATTTACGGATGAGTTGATGTCAATTTTTTCTGCAGCTTTTTTATTTTTATTTTATCTTTGATTAGAGTATTGTCCAAGATTCTTCTAGCCATTACCCTGAGTAGATGAAGTGAAGTGTCATCTGTCTAAAGATAGAGGATTAGTAGTTAACAAGAGTCAAGGGTCAAATATAACGACTTTGGACTAAGGGAACGAACCGCAAAGGAGGAGGAAAAAGAGATTCTAAAATTTCGTGGATGGACTACTAATAGGGGTGGTAAAACTTCACTTTAGATAGGTACATTGACTCAAATTTGTTCTGGAGGATGGCTTAAGAAGTACTCAATGTTAGTTTTTGCTCAAGGAGGTGCATTAGTGCGCTTAAAATTTTTGGCTATTGCAGGTTCAATGGTGTTTACTGTTGTTTCTGTACCAAAAGCTATAGCTCAAATTCCATTTTTACCTCACTTGCAAGCTCCCAGTAGTTTGAATAATGACTCAGATAATCGAATAGTTTCTGGCTGGATTTATTTAGATGGTCGTCCTTTGTTTCAGGTAGCAGCCTCGAAAACTAATTTTCCGGAGCGGTTACAAAATATCCAACAAAATTTGCATGAAATTACCCAAAATTTCTTGCGCTCATCTGAACAATTAGTTAAGGTTGAAGCCCGGACTGTAAACGAATTACCAGTAATTTACGTCAACAATCGCTACTTGATGACCATCACTCCGGAAGATGCTAGACTCCGCCAAGGAAGTGTATTGACATCAGCAAATCAAATCACTAATGTTTTGCCAGCAGATTTGCAGCGGGCAAAGCAAGAGCGACAAACTCAGTTTTTAGTCCAACAAGGTACAATAGCATCTGCAAGTATATTGGCGATGATGCTTTTGAGTTGGGGGGTACGACGTTGGCAACAAAGGTTAAAAGATAATGTAGTACAGCCTATACCCCCGACTTCAACGACAGCTAAACAGATTACAAAACAACTGAATCAACAGCAATATCAGCATTTACGAGAAGTCAAAAAACGACTGTTTCAAATAACCCAAACAGGGATTTGGGGAAGCGGTAGCTTGATGATTTTAGGTCTTTTCCCCTACACGCGATCGCTCCAAGTTGGAATTCTATCAGCCGCTCAAATTCCTTTAAGATTGTGTATTGTTGCTTTGGGAACTTATGTAGCTGTTCGTTTCAGCTATGCTTTGATTGATCGCTTTACTTCCACTATTGTCAGCAGTAGTGTTTTACTAACTCCAGAAACTTCAGAACGTTTACAACTGCGAGTTTCCACATTTTCTGGGGTGACTAAAAGTATTACTACTATCGCCTTTGTTGGCGTTGGTATTTTGCTAGCCTTAATCGCTTTAGGGATAGATATTGTTCCCTTACTAGCTGGTGCAGGTTTAGTCGGTGTTGCGGTGTCGCTGGCTTCACAAAACCTAATTAAAGATGCGATTAATGGCTTTTTAATTATCCTGGAAGACCAGTATGCTCTGGGCGATGTTATCACCGTTGGTAGCGTCGGTGGCTTAGTAGAAAATCTCAATTTGCGGATGACTCAAGTCAGGGATTCTGAAGGGCGTTTAATCACAATTCCCAACAGTGAGATTAAAATTGTTGCCAATCTTTCTAGTCGTTGGTCAAGAGCAGATTTAACTATTCCAGTTTCCTATCAAACCGATGTAGACGAAGCTTGGAATTTAATTGAAAATGTAGCTTTAGAGATGAATAAAGACCCAGAATGGCAACATCAAATAGTTGAAACACCGAAAGTTTTAGGAGTAGAAAATTTTGGCGATCGTGGTTTGATGATT
>CAVYXS010000164.1:0-14039 GCA_963772205.1 uncultured cyanobacterium | reverse complement strand
GCTCGACATAGCAATTAATTGTTTTGGCTACGCCAAAAAGCATTAATTACTATCTCTCTCCACTCCCGCGCATTCATCTCACACCCCTAAGAGTGGGTGTGAGGCTTCTGCTGATCTAGCTAAAATTCAAAGTCTAAAATCTAAAATTGGTATGACTAGGCGATCGCTCCAAGCATCAAGCGAGGGAATTAGTAAAGCCAAAACGGCGCTGATTCGTCATTCATTGACGCAGCAAGGGTTAGCAGTGGAACTGGGGATTAGCCGTCAGCCAGTTACCAAGTTTTTTCAGGGTAAACCAGTTGATCGCTACATTTTTGTGACAATTTGCGAAAAACTTAACCTTTATTGGGAACAGATTGTGACTCTATCGTCATTTCCTCAAGCTGAACAATCTGTCAGCATTTCTCAACTTGAAAGTCTAGTGCAGACTGTACGCGCACAAATCCACAACAGTATTCACAGCCGTTGTGGTATAATGCGGGTGCTAGATATGGAGCAGCCCATCAAGCTTGAGGATATTTACACCAGCGTCAACATTCTGGAGCGAGTAAATGGACGCAGGCGCTTAGATATTGAAGAATTGTTACAGAGTATTGACACAGAAAGGCTCAACTGCATACCCCAAAAATGTTTTCCCGCATTGGCTGTAGTAGAACGCTACGATAAACTGATAATTTTGGGTAAACCAGGAACGGGTAAGACCACATTTTTGAAATGGTTAGCATTACAATGTAACTTAGGGGAATGGCGAAGCGATCGCGTACCCATTTTTATTAGTCTCAAAGATTTTGCCCAGACTAAAAAGCACAAAAGCTTAAAGTCATATATTACAAAACAGTTGAAAGATTGTGGCGTTGTTGCACAACAGACAGCGCAAACCCTGTTAAATCAAGGGCGAGTTATGGTTTTACTCGATGGTTTAGATGAAGTCACACAAGCTGACATTGATCGAGTATTGCAGGAAATTCGCCGATTTGCAACCAGATTTTTTGCCAATTCCTTGATCATTACCTGTAGAATTGCAGCACAGGAATATATTTTTGAGCAGTTCACTGAAGTAGAAATTGCTGATTTTAATCATCAGCAGATTATTGATTTTGCAACTAAATGGTTTCAGGTGAAAAATCCTGTAAAAACTCCAGGCTTTTTAGCCAAACTCCAAGAAAATCAACCACTGCAAGAATTAGCAACTAATCCCCTACTATTGACTTTTTTCTGCTTATTTTTTGAGCAAAGCAGTGATTTTTCGGTTCAGCTTTGTGAACTTTATCAAGAAGCATTAGATATTTTTATGAAAAAATGGGACGCTCAACGTCATATTGAGCGAAAACAAGTTTATCGACTTTCCCAGCAGCAAATAGTAGAGTTACTTAGTCAAATTGCCAAAATTACCTTTGAACAAGGTCAGTATTTCTTTCAGCAAAAGTTTATTCAGCAGCAGATTACTGACTATATTCACAATTTACCGCATATTAACACTGCCCATGATTTATTGCAAATAGATAGCGAAGCTATATTAAAATCTCTGACTGCTCAACATGGTGTATTGGTAGAGCAGGCGCGGGGTATTTACTCCTTTTCTCATCTTGCATTTCAACGATATTTAGCTGAGAGACATATTGATTTTGATATTTTGTAGTCAGCACTTCAGTGCTTTCTTGAGCGATGATAAATCTTTGACGACATAATGCACAGACAATTACTCCCATCGCCCTTCTTCCCAGGCTTTAATTGCATAAAATAACGATGAATAATCATCATTACCAAAAGACATTTTCATTGCTGCTTGCAATATTTCTCGCACACCTTTAATACTGCTGATATTTAATTCAACAGATTTGGCTTCATTGATAAATAAATCTGTGTCTTTAAGCAAATGTTTAGTGGGAAAATTTGGGTTAGCAAAATTGCCATCTAACATGCGTTGCAGCTTTTTGTCAAAAGTAGGGGCGTAAAGTGAACTTTCCCGCAGAATTTGCATAAAAACTTCAGTGTCGATATCATGACGCTGCACAAAAGCCAAACTCAGAGCAAAGCTGGTTGTGAGAGAAGCAATGAGTTGATTAAGTGCTAATTTAACCGCAGCGGCTGAACCTACATCGCCTATCAGTTTAGGTTCTGGTCCAAAATTTTGCAATAATTTTAAGTAGCGTTGAAATTGTCTTTCTTGGGCGCCTACCATGACAATTAATTTACCAGTTTGCGCTTCGGGAATACTTCCCAATACAGGCGCTTCTAAATATTCACCACCAGCCGCAACTACAGCATCTCTAATTTCTTGACTTTCTGTGGGGGTAATTGTCCCCATTTGAATTACGGTGCGTCCTGACAGAGTATGCCAAGAAGTATCAGAAAGCAGTACACTATAAATAGCAGCAGTATTAGTCAGCATGAGAATTATGCAATCAGCAGCCCGAATTGCATGACGGGAGTGTGTCGAAATTTCTGCACCAGCTGCTTGGAGTGGTGCTAATTTTTCTGGGGTGCGGTTGTAGGCTATTAACTCTATATTTGCTGCTAACAACCTTTGAGCCATTGGTAAACCCATTAAACCAGTTCCCAGAAATGCCACCTTCATTGTTTACGTTCCTTTGGTACAGCGATCGCTTTTCTATTATCAGTGAATAGTGAACAGTGAACAGTGAACAGTGAACAGTTATTAGTCATGACTGTTGATTGTTCACTGTTACTCAGATATTGTAATTAGCCACCTGCAGCAAAAGTTGCCATAATTATGACTGAAAGTAAAATACCAGGGGTAAGTAGTGTAACTAGGGTTAACAATTCATGGGTACTCATAAATATTACTTTCCTACTATTTTTGTTGTCCTTGTTATGGTACTCTATTAGAATCAACAGCGTGTTAATATATTTTTAAGCTTTCAGTGTAACTTCTATTCTGGCACAGTAAAACCTTTGAGTGGTTGAGATATTTCTTTATCCTCCAGTCCTTTGCTTTGAACTAAGACGCCAAAGTTGCCTAAGCCAGAAGGATCAATCAACTGGTGTAGAGACTCCCGGCGCTGCAGGAGGTGAGATAAAGATTGCTGTTGGTAGGATAGGGAAGCAATGCGTTCACCCAACCCCAAAGCCATCAAAAATAACCCCTGCTGAATAAAACCAACATTCTCTAAACCGTGGCGATCGCCCCAGCGTGACAAAGCTGTAAAATCAACATGGGCGGTGATATCCTGTAAACCGATGTTGATATAGGGGTTGTTATGGTGACGATGATGATAGTAGCACTGTAACGTTCCTTGCGATCGCCTGGGGTTGTAGTAACGACTCGCTATGTAGCCATAATCAATGGTTAACACATATCCCCGGTGCAAGCGGTTTGCTACTATACTTAACCAGTCGAGAGCTGCTAAATTAATTTCACTGCGGTAGCCATCTTCATAGACAGGTTGGGAAATTTCAATTCCCACCAAATCCAAATACTCAGCTAACTGAGGTGTAGAAGCTTCTCCCGTAACTTCCACAAATAACGGTAAGGAAGTAGGAGTAACATCCTCCCCATATCCTCCACCCTGCGTTGTCACATAAATTTCTCGCAGTTGCCCCGCTTCGACGATAAACTGATGGACAGGCAAAGCATCCACCAATTCATTAGAAAAAAAGCAGCCAGTAATTGAATTAGGTACTATGTCCTCTAAATTGCACCAACGCACGGGAAATGCTTGTAAACGCTGCTGTTGTTCTTCCCTTAACCCTGGCGACTTCTCAACAATGATATACTCAAGGGCAGAAAAAAAATTCGGGTACTGCTGTTGAGTGTAATTGAGGATATGAGATGCTAACAATCCTTGACCTGCTCCCATTTCTACCAGAAAAAAGCGCACAGGTTGCCCTAAAATTTCCCACATTTGCAAAAATTGCGCTGCTAGCAACTCACCAAAGTCAGCACCGAGGTAGACAGAGGTGAAAAAGTCGCCACCTTCAAACCCCAGTTTCACTGCATTGCTGGAATAATAGCCATGTTCGTGGTGATATAACACCATATCCATGTATTCAGCAAAAGTAATTCGCCCTTGGGAACTGCTGGTAATACGACTGGCTATGGCGGCACACAGCGCTGGATTAGAATGCATAGGAAAGTGAGTAAGAATATCAGAACATTCAGCTTTTAACCTTTGTGTCTTAGTGTCTTGGTGGTTCACCAAGCGATTTTTGAACCAAGACACAAAGAAAAATGTAGGGCGATGATTTCTGGATTGGCGTTGCGTTTAACCCAATCTATGAATTGTCAATCACTCACTAATGATATCAGCACGCCATTGAGATCGCGGACGCGAGCAATTGTTTGTCCCCAAGGCTGGTGTTTGGGCGCATCTAGTGGTTTTGCTCCAGCGCCAATTGCTCTAATATAGGCAGTGGCGACATCAGGAGTGATGAATGATAGCTGAATTAATGTCGGTGGTTGTGTAGATTCGTTGGCATGAAAGCCGCCGGGAAATAATATCTCAGCCTCGCTAGTGGAGGAAAAAGCTAGGGTGGTGTCTCCAGTTTCAATTTCCGCCCAGAGAAACTTACCTGTATCCTTTAAAGTGCGACGCACCAATCCAAATGCTTTTTCGTAAAATTCAACAGTCTTAACGACATCTTCCACCCAGATAACTGTATAACCAAACTTCATTGTGATTGCTCCTTGATGACGCATCCTACACTCACTCAGAATAAATGCAAATAATATAGGACTACTATTTTATTTTTGAACAAAATTACGCACCCTACGTATCTACGTATCGTTTCAAAAATCAAGCCGGATTCCTATATGTTGAAAAATTACCCCACTCTTATATTAATACCTTTAATTTTGCTAACTGGATGTTTAAATTTTGGTAAAAACTATAGTTATCACACCGAAAAAAAACCTCCTATTGCGGAGATAGAGAAGTGGTTGGGCGCTCCTTTACCTAGTAGTTATTTAGATTTAAAGTATGAAATTATTGGTGATACTCCTGACCCACAAGTAAGCATTGCTGTCAAGGTTCCAGAGGAATATTTTAAAATATTGATTAAAAATAACAAGTTAGGAAATTATGACAAATTAAATAACAAACTATCCAATGATTTCAAGCCTAGAGAACAGCAAGATAGCGATTTGATCAAAAAACCACTACCGACTACAACAATATGGATCACAAAAAATGAGTTTTATCCTAAATATTTTTGGTATCAAAAAGGTATACTATATCTAGTTTATTCATCCAGATAAATCATTTCTGGAACTAGCATCTAAGTTTCTAGGATACAAGGGGCTGTAGCTAGAGTTTGCGCCCCTGTTAGCATTTGTTCAATATCTGATGACGACCAAGGGCGAGGTGATTGACAGTGATGAGCCACTAATAATCCCCATAATCCTCTGGGTATCAAAACTGGTACAGCTAGGTTGGCACGCACCTGCAAACTGCGGAGAAAATCTCGATGACAATTGTGGATTAGTTCTAATTCAATATCCGCGATCGCCCTGAATCTTCCTGCTAAATATAAACTGGCATATTCTTCGTTAAAACAATCATCTCCTCCTGTTGAACCGAGAATAGAGTATTCATCAGCACTCAAAGATTCACAGGTAACTTGTCCATGCCATTTGCCGTAAAAGTAATATAATACCACACGATCTACTTGGAGCGATTGTCTGAGTTGGTTGATCGTTTCTCGGACTAATTTATCCCTCTGAACTGTTCTCACCAGGCGCTGAAGCACTCTTTGTAAGCCGCGCTCATAAAGCCTAGGTGGGCTAGGGTCGAAATCTGAGTAAGAAGAATGTATTTGCATAGGTATGAAATGACTAATGAATGATTACTTTGGGATTTATATAGTAACTCATTATAACTTTTATTCAAAAAGCATAATACATCAAATGCAGGATTTCAATACTCACAAAATATCAAGATTTTACAATCCTTTGCTGTTAAGGGGTACAGGTACAAATTAACTCCCGATTCTTTACCGCTTAACTTTTTATTAGACTATGTTGTTCCTGATCTAAAAGTTTTAACATGCCATTGAACAATTTCTGAAAATATTAAATAATAAAGTCAATGTTAAATAATATTAAACTTTTTCATAGTTTTGTATCAGGACTTACGCAAGTGTCACAAACAATTCATTTGTAGTAAGGACTTCAGTCCTTATTTTGAGGACTAAAGTCCTCACTACAAATAAAAATAATATGAATATCCCAGTTGCGTAAGTCCTGTGTATTTTAAATAGATAAATACGTAATTTTCTGCCTGCCTGATAAAAAACTCCACCTACAAGGGCATGGGGCATGGAGAAAAGTCACCAATGCCCAATGACAACTGACCAGTGACACACGAAGCGCAGTAAAATACATATTCGGGACTGTATTTCCTCAAAATCATGGGCAACACTTTTGGACATTTATTTCGCATCACCACTTTTGGCGAGTCTCACGGCGGCGGGGTGGGGGTTATAATTGATGGTTGTCCACCGCGTTTGGAAATTTCCACTGAGGAAATACAGTTTGAGTTAGACAGGCGGCGTCCAGGACAAAGTAAAATTACGACACCGCGTAAAGAGGAAGATAAGTGCGAAATTCTGTCTGGGGTGTTTGAAGGGAAAACTCTGGGGACACCGTTAGCGATTTTGGTACGGAACAAAGACACTCGTCCCCAAGATTATGACGAGATGGCGCAGAAATACCGCCCTTCTCATGCCGATGCTACTTATGATGCAAAATATGGTATTCGCAATTGGCAGGGTGGGGGTAGGTCGTCAGCGCGTGAGACAATTGGCAGAGTGGCTGCAGGTGCGATCGCTAAAAAAATTCTCCGTCAAGTTGCTAACATTGAAATCATTGGCTACGTCAAGCGCATCAAGGATTTAGAAGGCGTAGTTGATCCCAACACTGTCACCTTAGAAGAAGTGGAAAGCAATATTGTCCGCTGTCCTGATGCAGAATTGGCAGAGCGGATGATTGAATTAATCGAGCAAACTGGTAGACAAGGCGATTCTATCGGCGGTGTAGTGGAATGTGTGGCGCGGAATGTGCCGAAAGGTTTAGGCGAACCAGTATTTGATAAATTGGAAGCAGATATCGCTAAAGCTGTGATGTCTCTCCCAGCTAGCAAAGGCTTTGAAATTGGTTCAGGTTTTGCCGGGACACTGTTAACCGGAATTGAACATAACGACGAATTTTATATTGATGAACAAGGCGAAATTCGCACCGTCAGTAACCGTTCTGGTGGCATTCAAGGCGGAATTTCCAACGGCGAAAATATTATTTTGCGAGTTGCATTTAAGCCGACAGCTACGATTAGAAAAGAGCAAAAAACAGTAACTCGTGATGGTGAAGAAACTTTATTAGCTGCGAAAGGAAGACATGATCCTTGCGTATTACCACGTGCAGTCCCGATGGTTGAGGCGATGGTGGCGTTGGTGTTGTGTGACCATTTGTTAAGGAATCATGGACAGTGTAAGGTATTTTGACAATGTTAAGATATCTAGTAGAGCCTTGCATTGAGTAAAGAAGGGCGATCGTTGATGAATAAAGCAACGAGCTACAACCAAGACTTTCTATTGTGGACACAACAACAAGTCGAGTATTTAAAGAAAGGATATTGGGCTGATTTAGATATAGAACACTTGGTAGAGGAATTAGAAGCTTTGGGGCGCAGCGAACAGAAAGAACTCGGCAGCTATTTACAGGTGCTATTAATGCACTTGCTTAAATGCCAGTATCAACCTGAGCGCAGAACTAAAAGCTGGGATAATACTATTGACAACTGTCGAGATAAAATTCAAGATTGCTTAGAAGATACTCCTAGTTTGCAGCGGTTTCTTCAAGACCCAGTGTGGATACAAAAATACTACCGCCGCGCTTGTCGAGATGCTGCTAAAGAAACTCAAAAATCTATCGAAACTTTTCCTGTTGAATGTCCTTTGACAATTGAGCAGATAATTGACCCCAGTTTCTAATTAACTAAAGGTAAAAATTATGAACATTCAACTACAAGCAGAATATGAGCAATTTATTCACAGCCGAATTGCTACAGGTAGATATCAAAATGCTGAAGATGTTATTGCTAAAGCATTGAAACTACTGGAAGAATGGGAGAAAGGTTATCAAGAATGGGAAGAAGAAACCCAAAAAAAAATTGCTGTTGGCCTTGCTTCTATTGAACGTGGAGATGTACTAGATGGTCAAGTTGTAATGGCACAACTGCAAGAAAAATTACGGAAAGCACGTGAAACTCAAGGATAATGGAATACCTTATTGCCAAAGAAGCAAGCCAAGATTTAGATGAGATTTTGGATTATTTTGTAGTTCGCAATATTAGCGCAGGTGAAAAATTTATTCAGGAATTTAATCAGAAGTGCCAAAACATAGCTAAATTCCCGAACATAGGACGAAGTTATGCCAAGCTTGATCCTAGCCTGAGAGGAATACCTTTGGATGGCTACATTATTTTTTATCGAGTTTTTGACAATAGTGTTGTTATTGTGCGGGTAGTTAGCGGTTATCGGGATTTAAAATCTATATTTACAAACGCCTAAGTATTTCTTGCAAACGTGTAGGCAATTGCAACAAACGCCTACACGTTTGTCACAAACATTAAAGCAATTGCAGCAAACGCTTATACATTTCTAACAAATGCTTAAACAATACTTATAAATGAGCATGTAATTAGAATAAATATATAAGCATTTATGACAAATACTTATACATTTCTAACAAATGCTTAAGCATTTCTGGCAAACGTTAAAGCATTTCTCACAAACATTAAAGCAATTGCAGCAAATGCTTATGCATTTCTAACAAATGCTTAAACAATACTTATATATAGGACTACTCTCGAATTACCCCACCCTAACCCTCCCCTTGTCAAGGGGAGGGAACTAGATTTTCTTGTTTCCCCCCAATCCATCGGGGGGATTAAGGGGGGTAAAACCCGGATGTCAAAGTAACTCCGATTTGTGTGTACACGGTAGGCAAGCGAGGAGCTTGCTCTGATGTATCTTACTAGAGTGAGAAACGCTATATTACCTTTCGCCAATTAAGGTAAACGCCGCCCAATCGCCAGGAGAAGGAAACTTCTCCTTCGTCTTCAACATCGCCTGACGCAACGCCAACGCCTTATCTGGCTGAGTTTGCAGGCTCTTATAAAACTCCACCATTAAAAACTGTGTCGGTGCATCAGGTACTTGCCAAAGAGAAACCAGCACACTAGGAACACCCGCAGAAATTAGAGAACGGGATAACCCAATCACACCATCACCGGAAAGTTTACCTTTCCCAGTTTCACAAGCGCTGAGAACGACTAATTGAGCCTTGAATTTTAAATCTAATATTTCCTCAGCTTTTAGTAAACCATCATCCTTACCAGATGGTGCAAGCGCAATCCAGCTACCCAAACCCCGGTTATCATCCGCCCAACCGTGGGTAGCTAAATGAATCACATCTACTGTTGATAAGCGTTGCAGATATATTAGCTTTAGTCGCATCTTTACCAAGAATCGCTTTAGTTTCCAACAAATTAGCAATAGTCTTTGCTTCTTGTTCAGCCCCTGGTAGTGGAGGTAACTGTGTTGCAGGTTTCCCAGGTTCCGTAGAAACTGTAGGCATAGTCGGATTACCTGCAACTAAAGCATTATGATAATTGATTGTTCTCCCTTTTTCTAATTGATGAGTGAAATCTAAAACTTGAATTGCTGGAGCAGTGAGGATGGTATATTTATCAACTAGATATTTATCAGACTCATCACGCAAAGCCGGGAAAGGTGCAAGGAATAAAGAACCTTGGGGAATGAAAATAACTCTATCGCTAGGGTTTTTTGGTAATAAATCATCGATATCTTTAATTAAAATGTCATGCAGTTTTTGTAATGGCTTTTTAACGTTTGCAGCATCAGGATTGTCACTGACGACAATCCCACCGCGCCCCCTACCCGCACCAATTCCCATACGGCTTTGCTTCAACTAATTTATCTAAAGTTGTATTATCTTTTTGCCATAAAGGTTTGAGGTCAACTTTGCGGAAATGTGACTTCACCTGTGGGTTTGATAACCCAAATATAGAGGTCTGATTCCTGATATTTTTGTTTACCTGCAACTTTGAAATCGTCTTTAATAATTGAATATTGCACCAGAGTAGCATTTTGCTGTTTGGCAATTTGTTTAATCTCGGCAATTGTTAGTGATTGAGGTGATTTATCCACCTGTTTATTATTAGTAGATACGCGAGATGCTAACAACTCAACAAACGCCCTAGCGCGACCGCGTTCAGCAATTTCTAAAGCAGCATCAGTTTTATTTTGGGCGATGAGGACTTGTTGTAAAATTCTGTAGGTGTTGCTTTGGGTGTCAAAAAATAGAGACTTTATTGGTGTCATTTAATTTTTTATCTCGCAGAGATTCCAAAACCTTAATTCCCTCATACAGGGTTTTCTCGGCTGCGGGGAGATTACCTGATTTGTAGAGAGCATATCCTAAATTGTTTAAAGAGATTCCCTCACCGTTACGGTCTTTAATTTCACGGGCGATCGCTAAACTTTGCTGTGTGGTACTCAATGGCTTTGGGGTAGTCTCCTAGAGAATAGTAAGCATTACCGAGATTACCCAGCGCCTCACCCTCGCCTAATCGGTCTTTGATTTCCCTGGGATCGCTAAACTTCTTGAGTGTACTCAATGGCTTTGGGGTAGTCTTCTAGAGAATAGTAAGCACCACCGAGATTACCCAGCGCCTGACCCTCGCCTAAACGGTCTTTGATTTCCCTGAGATCGCTAATTTTTTGCTGTTGGTATTCAATGGCTTTGGGGTAGTCTCCTAGAGAAAAGTAAGCAATACCAAGATTACCCAGCGCCCTACTCTCGCCAAAACGATCTTTAATTTCCCTGGCGATCGCTAAACTCTGTTGCTGGTACTCAATTGCTTTGGGGTAGTCTCCTAAAGATAGTAAGCAAGACCCAGATTCTCTGCATGTAACGGGGTACTCAAGCTTAGAGGACCCAGCGCCAGACTACCCTCGCCTTTACGGTTTTTAATTTCCTGGGCGATCGCTAAGTGTTGCTGGAGGTATTCAATGGCTTTGGGGTAGTCTCCTAAAGATAAATAAGCAACACCAAGACCACCCAGCGCCCCACCCTCACCTTTACGATCTTTGATTTCCCTGGCGATCGCTAAACTTTGCTGCTGGTACTCAATGGCTTTCGGGTAGTCTCCCAAATACTGGTAAGCAAGACCAAGATTACCCAACGACTGACCCTCGCCTTGACGGTCTTTAATTTCCCTGGCGATCACTAATCTTTGCTGCTGGTATTCAATGGCTTTGGGGTAGTCTCCTACAGAATAGTAAGCAACACCAAGATTACCCAGCGCGTTACCCTCGCCTTTAAGGTCTTTAATTTCTCTGGCGATCGCTAAACCTTGAGGAGTGGTACTCAATGGCTTTGGGGTAGTCTCCTAGAGAACCGTAAGCAACACCGAGATTATCCAACATCTGTCCCTCCCTTGACTGTCTTTTATTTCCCGGGCGATCGCTAATAATTGCTGTTCGTACTCAATAGCTTTTTGGTAGTCTCCCAGAAATAGGTAAGCACCACCGAGATTACCGAGTGCTGTACCCTCGCCATTACGGTCTTTGATTTCTCGTGGCGATCGCTAAACTTTTTGAGTGGTACTCAATCGCTTTGGGGTAGTCTCCCAAAGACTGGTAAGCATTACCGAGATTACCCAGGGACTCACTCTCACCTTGACGGTCTTTAATTTCAAGGGCGATCGCTAAACTTTTTGTAGTAGTACTCAATGGCTTTGGGGTAGTCTCCTAGAGATAAGTAAGCATTACCGAGATTACCCAGCGCTTTACCCTCACTATTACGGTCTTTAATTTCCCTGGCGATCGCTAACAATTGCTGTTCGTACTCAATGGCTTTGGGGTAGTCTCCTAGAGATAAGTAAGCATTACCAAGATTACCCAGCGCATTACCCTCGCCTTGACGGTCTTTAATTTCCCTGGCGATCGCTAAACTTTTTGAGTGGTACTCAATGGCTTTGGGGTAGTCTCCCAAATACTGGTAAGCAAGACCGAGATTACCCAGCGCCGCACCCTCACCTAAACGGTCTTTAATTTCCCTGGCGATCGCTAAACTTTTTGAGTGGTACTCAATGGCTTTGGGGTAGTCTCCCAAAGACTGGTAAGCAAGACCGAGATTACCCAGCGCCGCACCCTCACCATTGACGGTCTTTGATTTCCCTGGCGATCGCTAATCTTTGCTGCTGGTACTCAATGGCTTTAGGGTAGTTTCCTAGAGAATCGTAAGCAGCACCGAGATTACCCAGCGCCGCACCCTCGCCTTTACGGTCTTTGATTTCGCGGTAAATAATTAGTGCTTGTTGCCATGATTGTAATGCAGCTTCAAATTGACTGGTTTGATACTGCTGATATACCTTGGTTCAATAGTCTATCAGCTTCTGCTTTCCGTGCATCTGCCGTTTGCGCCAACACCTGCGATGCTGTAAATATAGGCAAATTGGGAGCAAAAGACGTTGACATGGTAGCCAAAAGCGTAATCAAGGCGATGCGGCTGAGTTTTTGGCGTTGCATAGACATAAATAGATGCGTAGTGGTTATTTACTAATATCTAAATCTGAGCGTTCCGAACATATGCAGTTTTCAGGATAAAAATACGTGTTTAAACCACATCTATTTTGAGAACCATAGTTTTCCAAAGTAGTGGGAGCATCTTGCTCCCGAATGGTAAGCTGTTCCAGATATAGTTTGCATATCTAAATCTAATTAAGTTCTTGTGGGGTGGGCATCTTGCCCGCCCTAATTATGCAGTTTAAATGTGGAACAGCTTAGTAGCAGGCAAGATGCCCGCACTACTGCAGGTTTCAAAGCGGCGCTAGAATTGCTATACAACTTGCAACAAAACTTACAAGTCACTCAAAATCGAGATGCAGACGATAGGGAATTGCTTATGCGATTAGCACCACTTTATCAACAAGACCGTGAACAAGCCATACAAGAAGGTGAACAACGCGGACTACAAACCGGATTACAAACCGGACTTCAGCAAGGAGAACGCTTAGTAGTGGAAAACTTACTCAAAGTTCGCTTTGGTGAATTAGACAATGAACTGCAAGCAATTATTGCACCTTTATTAGCGTTACCACCAGAAGAGTTTACCCCCTTACTATTGCAATTATCCCGTGAAGAATTAATTGCCAGATTTCGCTAGGAAATGCCAATTTCAAAAATATCCAAAGAGAGTAGTAGTCTGTCCCATTAATTTTGATGGTTATACGTGTTTGTAGTAAGGACTTTAGTCCTTGATTTTTTAAGCACTAAAGTGCTTACTACTAACATTTCAAAACTATCTTGACAAACAAGTAGAGTGTGTTAGCGGACTAACGCAATTCAACAAATCATGGCATGATTTTATAGGGGTGCATTAATGGATTTTGTCACAGTTCTAGGATTACTCGCGGCTTCAATGACTACGGTTTCATTCTTGCCGCAAATGATGAAAATATGGCAAACGAAATCAGCAAAAGATGTTTCATTTGTCATGTTAATCTGTTTTAATACAGGCATATTTTTATGGCTTGTATATGGAATTATGCTGCAACAATTGCCGATAATTTTGGCGAATGCTGCTACATTATCTTTTAACTTGATAATTCTATGGCTTAAAATTAAATATAGATAAACCTGTTTCCAACAAACACCTGTGACATCATCTCCATTCGCCTCTGAACGCCTCTTATTCACTCCCACAACCTCAGATACTAACGCTATCCCGCTGATTTTTGCTTTCCCCAATGAGTACACCGTGGGTATCACTAGCCTAGGCTATCAGGTGGTATGGGCAACTTTGGCAATGCGTGATGATGTGCAGGTGAGTCGCCTATTTACTGATATTCACGAACAACTACCCAGAAAACCGGAAATTGTGGGATTTTCGATTTCATGGGAACTGGATTATGTGAATATTTTAAATTTGCTGGAATCTTTAGAAATTCCCATTCGGGCAAATTCCCGCAATGATGATCATCCCATAATTTTTG
>CAVYXS010000163.1:0-15150 GCA_963772205.1 uncultured cyanobacterium | reverse complement strand
TAACGACCGATGACAGCATCAAACCAGCCGCAGCGACGCTTTCTACCTGTGGTTGTGCCAAATTCAGCGCCGCGATCGCACAACATATCTCCCACTTCTCCCTCTAGTTCGGTGGGAAATGGTCCTTCTCCTACTCGCGTTGTGTAAGCTTTCGACACCCCAATTACCCGATCAATCATTGTCGGACCTAACCCTGTACCAACACAAGCCCCCCCGGCTACGGGATTTGAGGATGTGACGTAGGGATAAGTACCGTGATCTAAATCCAGCAATGTGCCTTGTGCGCCTTCAAACAAAATATTCCGTCGCCGCTGAATCGCATCATATATTTTCAGCGAACTATCGATGACATAAGGTCGTAAGCGTTCCGCATATCCCAGATATTCTTCAATGACCTTTTCTGGGTCTAGCGGTGGCAAGTTATACTGTTTTTCTAAAATGACGTTTTTATAATTAATCGTCCACTCCAACTGGTCACGTAACCCCTGAGGGTCCATCAAGTCTAAAACTCTGATTCCTATCCGCTCAGATTTGTCAGCATAGGTGGGACCAATCCCTCTACCAGTGGTACCGATTTTATGGCTTCCCCGGCGCTCTTCTGATGCCTTGTCAATCAATCTATGGTAAGGCATCGTCACATGGGCTGTCTCCGAAATCAGCAGATTATCTGTGGAGATATTTAATTGTTTCAGTTGATCCAGTTCTTTGATTAAAACCTGCGGATCAATGACTGTACCACAGCCAATAATGCACTGGGTATCTGGATATAAAATACCAGAGGGAATCAAATGCAGCTTAAAGGTTTGACCATTCACTACAATTGTGTGTCCAGCGTTGACACCCCCTTGGTAACGTACAACTACGTCTGCGGAGTCGCTGAGTAAGTCTGTTATTTTACCTTTTCCTTCATCGCCCCACTGGGCACCTATGACAATGACGTTAGCCAAAGCGTTTATTTTATAGAGGTAAAGTTTCCACAAATAGCAATTATATACATATTTTTATCTTTATGTCAATACCGCTGGAGAATTATGATTAAAAAATTTTCCGGAATTTGCTCTTCAGTAGCCATCATTCCCAGCGTACAGCAGCACAGATGAAAAATTTTATGTGTCTTAGTAGTGACAAATTACACTACACAGTATTTTCAGCATAATTAAATCTCAACTCTGATGGGGATGCTGGGCGAACGTACGATTGATGCATCCTTGGATCACTCTAGAAAAATTTATTATAGCGGTTCTTAGATTGGATGCCTTACAAATTATATCGTCGCGTGTAGGGGCACGGCACTGCCGTGCCCTTACAAGTGTATTTGACTCAACCCATAACTGCTATATCTCCACACTTAACCAAATATTGTCTGATAAAAACGTAACTTTAGTAACATTTATCATTAATTTAAAGTGTTCTTAACTACTGGAAAAATTACCAGCTACTTTTGGTAGTGCTTTTGTGTTGTACTAGTAAAGTGGAATTGCCGATCTTGAAAGATTTTTGCAACTTTTCAAGTACTGTGCATTTCCGCAGGCATATCACATATACTGTATTACCCGTGCTGCCACAATTATTTATGTTTGTCTATTGTTTTATTTTCAATTTGTAATTCTTACCAATTAGGGACATCTGCACCACCAAGAGCGATTCATGATGAAGTGGTCTGTGATTCAAAAGCTAAGATTAGTATTTATTCTGGCATTGGTAATTTTATTTACTAATGCTGTCATCTCCTATAGCAATACCATGAAGCTGATTCATAATCAGAAATGGGTAATGCACTCCCAATCAATTATTACTCAAGTAGAAACGATAATTTCTACATTCAAAAATGCAGAAATTGCCCAGCGGAGCTATTTACTGGCATCAGATCCAGTGTCGCTCAAAGCCTATCTTGATGCGCGGAAACAAACTGATGAACATATCGATATTTTGAAAAAGTTATCTGAGTCTAACCGTAGACAACAGCAATGGAATGCTGTACTTGAACAGAAAATTACTGAGAGACTTAATATCTTGCAAACAGAAGTTTCTGTAAATCAAAGCCAAGGATTTGCAGCGGCTCAACAGTTAATTTTATCTCATAAAGACACGAGGTTAAGCAATGATATCCAACAACTAATTCATGAGGATTTAGAAGCAGAGCAAAATATCTTACAGCAGCAAAATCAACAGTCTCAAGTCAGTTCCCAAAAGACAATCGCCTCATTTTCTCTCGCTAGCTTCGTTAACTTGATGCTGATTGCTGTGCTTTATCATTTGCTGTGGCGTTACATTACTCGACTTCAGCAGACAGAAATAGCCCTGCGCCAAAGTGAGAATCGTTTACGTGCAATCATTGATGCAGAACCAGAATGCATCAAGTTAATTGCCAGAGATGGTACGCTATTAGAAATTAATGCTGCTGGATTGGCAATGATGGAGGTAGACAGCGGTGATGTGGTAATTGGCCAGTCTGTTTATTTGGGAATTGTGCCAGAAGATCGCGCAGCCTATAAGGCTCTGCATGAAAGTGTTTGTCAGGGTAATAAGGGTACTTTAGAGTTTGAAATTGTGGGATTTCGAGGTACTCGTCGCCGCATGGAAACTCATGCTGTACCACTACTTCAGGAACCTGATGGTACTTTTCTACATTTAGCGGTAACGAGAGATATTACCAAAAAACAGCAAGCTGAACAGAAAATTCGCGAACAAGCGGCGCTGCTGGATGTGACAACCGATGGAATTCTGGTACGAAATATCCATAACCAGATTTTATTCTGGAATAAAGGTGCGGAACGTCTATATGGTTGGAAGGTAGAGGAAGCTTTGGGTAAAAATGTTGAGGAACTTTTAGACAAAAAACCCTCTTCACAGCTGCACAACAGCTTATTTACCGTCGTCAACACAGGCGAATGGCGGGGTGAGTTGCATCATCAAACCAAAGATGGTAAAGATATCATTGTCGAAAGTCGCTGGACATTGGTACGGGATGACAATGGACAACCAAAATTCATCCTGAGTGTGAATACAGAAATTACCCAGAAAAAACAACTCGAAGCACAACTTTTGCGATCGCAACGTTTAGAAAGTATTGGGACTCTCGCTGGTGGAATTGCCCATGACCTCAACAACGTTCTCGCTCCTATTTTAATGTCAATTGAGCTGTTGCAGATGAAATTGCATGACCCACAAAGTCACCGACTACTAAAAACTCTGGAAAATAATGTCAAACGTGGCGCTAACTTACTCAAGCAAGTGTTGTCTTTTGCACGGGGTATGGAAAGTAAGCGGACAATAGTTCAAGTTAGGCAACTAATACAAGAAATTGAGCAAATTGTCAACCAAACATTTCCCAAATCCATTGTCTGTCATAGAGATTTACCAGAGGATCTCTGGTATGTTTCTGGAAATACCACACAATTGCATCAAGTATTAATGAATCTGGTACTCAACGCCCGTGATGCGATGCCTAATGGTGGTAGTTTGACGATCGCAGTGGAAAATCTGATAATTGATCAAGATGATGCCCATATAAATCTTGATGCCCAAGAGGGTGCTTATATCGCAATTTCTGTGATTGATACAGGTATAGGAATACCAGCAGAAATTCAAGAGCGAATTTTTGAGCCATTCTTCACCACTAAAGAACTCGGCAAAGGTACAGGATTAGGACTGTCTACGGCGTTAGGTATTATTAAAAACCACGGTGGTTTTGTGAATGTCTACAGTGAGGTAGATAAAGGTACAGAATTTAGAGTGTATTTACCAGCCTTGGCACATAATATCATAGCTGACCATAATTCAGAATTAGAACCACCGACAGGCGATGGAAAATTGATTTTAGTGGTGGATGATGAAGCCGTAATTCGGGAAATAACCAAATCATCTTTGGAAAGATATGATTACCGTGTTTTGACTGCTAGTAATGGGATAGAAGCAGTAGCAATCTATGCACAGTATCAACAGCAAATTAGTGTGGTATTACTAGATATGATGATGCCAACGATGGATGGGGCGATCGCGATTCGGACGTTACAAAAAATCAATCCCCATGTCAAAATTATTGCCATTAGTGGATTGTTATCAAATCAAAATTTGGCAGAAGTTTCTGGTATAGGAGTCAAAGCATTTTTAGCCAAACCCTGCACAGCCAAAGAGTTATTGCAGACAATTGGTGCAGTTAATCATCAGAATTAACAATAGCTTTACAGAATCTTCCTTTGGGTATAGATTTTTTTTGTCAATGTTTTTGTTAAGATTAATAAAATTTTTCTAATAAAAACACTACTATGGCTTTATACGCTGAATTGCATCGACATCTGGGCGGTTCGGTTGTACCACGTGTTTTGTGGCGATATTTTGAAAGACATGAGTCTGATTTAATTTCCCGGTTTAGAGACTATCCAGAATTTGAAGATTTTTACACCCGTCCCCGCAATACCCTAGATGAATATTTAGAATTACACACGCTAGTAGAAAGTGTGCAAACCGTAGAGACGTTACCTTACTTTATCTATCGCCTATTACGGGGTGCGTATATATTTGAGAACCTGGCTTATTTAGAACTCCGTTACACCCCATATTTACGTACACCTGAACATCTGAATCAATCCCAAAGAATTGACAAGATGGCAGAAATCGTGCAAATTGTGGGCAAAGCTAGTCGTCTAGAAGAATATCCCATTGTGACGAGCCAAATTCTCTGTACACATACACGCCTACCCTATGAAGTAAATCAGGCGATTGTGGATTTAGCAGTGCAAAACAAAGAGTATGTTTGTGCGATAGACGTAGCTGGAGGTGATAGCCACTACGCCGAACGAGAAGAAGAATGGATTAAATTGTATGATTATGCGCGATCGCAAGGTATTAGCACCACAGGACACCTCTATGAAACCACTGCTGGTTGTTTTCCCAAACTATTACCCTATTTAATGCGGATTGGCCACGGTATCCAAATTCCGCTACTTTATCCTGAGTTACTCCCAGAACTAGCCAGACGCAGACAATGTTTAGAAGTTTGCCCCACAACCTATCTAAAAACTGGTACCTTAGAAGACATACGTCAACTCAAGTTAGTTTTTGACCGTTGTTTCGATGCTGGGGTAGACATAGCCATTTGTACAGATAACGCCGGCTTACATAACGTCCGCCTACCATTTGAGTATGAAAATCTCCTGACCCATGACATAATTAACTTTAAACAACTGCAAGCTTGTCAAGATGCAGCCTTCCGTCATGCTTTTGCTTGGCCACATAGCGATCGTCCAGCTTCCCTGTTGAACGAACTCCTCAAACCCGAACCTGCGAAAGTTTTGGCCTAAACACATCAAACAGTAGGGCGCACACCTTGCGCCCCACTAGGGTCTGCAACAAAAAAATACACAGATACACAGTAAAATTACACAGAAAACTATCTGCGTTGATCAGCGTCCATCTGCGTTCAAAAATTCTGCTGAGAACTAAAAAAACCTTAAGCGCCAACACCTTCCGTAGCACCACCAACTGTTTTCCAGGCGGAAATACCACCTTGAATACCAGATACAGCAGTAAACCCAGCTGCGCGTAGACTTTGGGCGGCTGCGGTTGTTTGTTCATCATTAGCGCCATAAACATAGATATGGCGTTCTGTATGCAAAGAAGATTTGGCTCGTTGTACTAATTCATCCAAGGGGATTTGGATGGCACCACTGATACGTCCCTGATTGTAGGTGGGGCGATCGCGCACATCAACAATTGTAAAACCGGGTTGACCCCATTCCAAACGTAACTTTAGATCGTGTGCATCCGCTATTAAATTGGTACTCATTAGCTTTTCACGTTTACAACCTCACAAGCAATTTATCAAATATCTAAATTCTAAATCTGCTTTCTTTACAATTAATAAACATTTCTTTTAGGGGAGAGGTTAGCTACATAAATCTATACAAAAATATCTAATAAATTTCTGCATTTTTAGTGTAAATAGAGTGCCGTAAATAATTAAAGGTTTGTAGTGTGGACTTTAGTCCTCATTTGTTCGCGTAGCGTCTCTAGGAAATAATCTTAAGATTCTTTAAGTAACTCAACGCGAATAATCATCACTGATTTGTAGTTGCGCGTGGCTAATACCATTTCACCAAAACGCTGATACATATAGATTGCGCGTAAGGGCACGGCATTGCCGTGCCCCTACCAACCTATTTGTATCATCATTAAAGTGAAACAGTATAACGCCAAGCTGCGCGAATAGCGCTAAAGTAGGGGCGCAAGGCCTTGCGCCCCTACAAGCCAAATACAGAGATTTTACTTTTCGTTACTGTGAATGGTCAATAAAAATGCTTATGATATTCACTGATTGGCTGTTCGCCTAAGCTGGAAGTTATGGCATCTACTATTCAAGCTTTACCCACAGAAGTGGTATATCTGATTACATCTGGAGAGGTAATCGACTCTTTAGCTTCCGTAGTCAGGGAATTGGTAGAAAATTCCCTAGATGCAGGCGCAACAAGAATTGTAGTTTCCCTATGGCCTCAGCAGTGGCGAGTACGTGTAGCAGACAATGGTTGCGGAATGAACCTGGATGATTTGCAACAAGCAGCCACAGCGCACAGTACTAGTAAAATTCACAGTTGTGCAGATTTGTGGAAAATTAATAGCTTGGGATTTCGTGGCGAAGCGTTGCACAGTTTGACGACTTTAGCAGATTTAGAAATTTTGAGTCGGACAACAGAGGGAAACTTAGGCTGGCGGGTTATTTATAGTGATAGCGGTGAAGCCAGGCTTGTGCAAGCAACCGCGATCGCACCTGGTACAGTTGTCACAGTCTCAAATTTATTTGCTAATTGTGCAGCGCGTCGTCAGGGATTACCGACAGCAGCACAGCAAATTAAAGCCATACAAGGGACAATACACCAAATTGCCCTCTGTCATCCCCATATTAACTGGCAAGTGTGGCAAAATGACCGAGAATTGTTCACCATTTGTCCATCTACGACCATCAAACAACTGCTGCCCCAAATTCTACCCCAAGTGCGCTCTAGTGACTTACAGGAAATAAAACTAGAACTACCCAACCCTCAAAACTCCTCACTCTATTTAGTGGTAGGATTACCTGACCGCTGTCATCGCCATCGTCCAGATTGGGTAAAAGTAGCGATTAACGGCCGGATGGTAAAGACACCAGAATTAGAGCAAACTATTTTGGCAGCATTTCACAGAACATTACCACGCGATCGCTATCCAGTTTGTTTCCTGCATCTGGGGATTTCTCCAGATCAAATCAACTGGAACCGTAACCCCGCTAAAACAGAAATTTACCTCAACCAAGTCAATTATTGGCAAGAACAAATTACCCAAGCGATTGATCAAGCACTCCGCCTGAGTTCTGCCAATATTAAGGAATCTGTTCATACTACACGAGTGAGTAAATTACTCAAAGTTGCTGAAGAAAAAGGTAGTTACAATTTCAAACCTCAAAATTCCCATCCAGATAACACAATTCCTCACTCTTTAAAAGCTGTTGCTCAAGTTAGCAATACCTATATTGTAGTGGAACATCCAGGGGGAATGTGGTTAGTAGAACAACACATAGCCCATGAGCGAGTTTTGTATGAACAATTATGCGATCGCTGGCAACTCATCCCCATTGAACCTGCAATAATTCTTTATCAATTATCTCCAGCCCAAGTTTCCCAATTGCAACGCATCGGTTTAGATATAGAACCCTTTGGTGAACAACTTTGGGCAGTCCGCAATATACCTGCAATGTTACAACAGCGAGAAGACTCTGCAGAAGCAATTTTAGAACTTAGTTGGG
Source organism: uncultured cyanobacterium (assembly GCA_963772205.1). Classification (GTDB taxonomy): domain Bacteria; phylum Cyanobacteriota; class Cyanobacteriia; order Cyanobacteriales; family Nostocaceae; genus Gloeotrichia. The sequence continues at coordinate 7,373 of CAVYXS010000163.1, read as the reverse complement.
GGGGAGACTTACAAACAGCCCAAGTCGCCGTCGCCTGTCGCAGTGCCATTCGTAATGGTACACCCATGAAAGCGCCAGAAATGCAAGCATTATTAGATCAATGGCAACGCACCCGCAACCCCCGCACTTGTCCCCACGGGCGCCCGATTTATTTATCCTTGGAAGAGTCAGATTTAGCGCGGTTTTTCCGCCGTAATTGGGTAATTGGCAAAAGTCATGGGATTTAATGAACTGCTGTGGTCACAATACCAGTTTAACAATGCATGACTTATTAGCTATAGCGGTTCTCATTCAGATGAGGTACAATATTATATCGCAAGGTGTAGGGGCACGGCAGTGCCGTGCCCTTACGGGTGTACGTCACGCTTGTCGGGAAATGCTATAACGATGTCGGCACAAATAAATCGCATCTTGAGATAAAGTAGTCAAATTGTTAAATTCACCAGACTTAGCAATGTGTGCCAATTTTCACCCAACCAACCTACAGTTTTAGTTAGGTGGGGTTTAAGTTTTTCAATCACAGACGCAAATCCTGCAGCCTTATTAGCATAGTCAAAAGCTCGATCTAACGCCTTACCCAGTTCATTTTTATCTGGTTGTGGTTTGTTGATTTCTTCTTCGGCATCAGCAATAGCATTGTCAATTTTACGACGGTCTGATGTTTCTAACTTCGCCAGTATCTCACGTAAAGCGTTGAGTTCTGTTTCTATGTTGACGCTTGCAGGTGCGGGTAAACTGACTTGTTGAAAATTGACGTTTGTAGTGTTGCTGTCTCCTGTTATCACCGCGCTACTATGGTGTTATTTGATATGGTGATGTGTTGCAGGAAATTAAGGAGAGGATTTTTGCACTATCATACAGATAGAAAGGGGATAAAAAAGATAAACTAAGCTATTAGACCCAAAATGCAACAAATTAGTACCAACGAATTACCTGAAAATCTCCAGAAACTATTAACAGAAGTACAACGTACTAAAACACCCCTAACTGTTACCCATGAAGGCAAACCATTAGTAATTATATCTCCTGCGACAACTCAACCAAAACGTGCAACTTTTGGAGCAATGAAGGGAAGCGGGGAAATTTTTGGAAATTTAATAACTCCAGCAGTTCCTCTTAAGACCTGGGAAGTGCTTCAGTGAAACTTTTACTAGATACCCACATCTGGCTTTGGTATCTCCTGGGTGACAAACGTCTATCTACCAACCTCCAAACCGTAATTGCAGAGGAAACAACTGAGCTTTGGCTTAGTCCTATTAGTATCTGGGAAACGTTAATCCTAGCAGAAAAAGGACGAATCTCTTTACAACCTAATGCAGTTGCATGGATTGATTTAGCCTTACAAACTCTAGAAATTCTTGAGGCTCCCCTTGTTTATCAAATTGCTATTTTAAGTCGCCATATTGAACTACCGCAGCAATACCCAGCGGATAGATTTATTGCAGCTACAGCAGTTCACTACAATTTGAGATTAGCTACAGTCGATAGCAATCTGACGGGTGTTTCTTGGTTGCAAACATTAAGCTAGTCCAGTAGGGTGTGTTGTCGCGCAACGCACCACCAACAATTCAAGGTGCGTTAACCTACGGCATAACCCACCCTACGGGATGATTTACTGTTTGAAAAAAAGTTCACTCCTCCTCCTTCTCCTCCTTCTCCTCCTTCAATTCAGGATGCTGCTGCTCTGTATGAAGCGTTAAAACCTTTGCCAGCGATTCCACCTTACAATCGTCACTAGGGCAGGGCATTGTTGCGTAGCTTGCAGTGCCAGTCCCCAGTTTTTCAGGTTCGCTACGGCTGCGGCTATGGCACTTAAGGCATCGGCGTTGGAATAGGAATCCGGAATCTGGTTAGCAGAGGCGATCGCTTTTTCCAGCAAGGGGACAGCTTTTTCTGGTTGGTTCAGCTTGCCATAACAAAGGTGATAGGGGCACGGCAATGCCGTGCCCCTACGGGTTTACCTCATGCTTGGCGAGAAAAGCTATAGCCCAACCTCTTGGTAAGAAGAAGCGATCGCCAGTTGAGCGTGTTCTAATAATATATCTTGATCCAAAGTATGGACTATATATTGAGGAGTTATCGCCAGTAATTTCTCAATTCTCTCCTTGGCTGCTGTCACTACTGATTCCTTCAGGCTACCGTTATTTAATGATTCGGCAAAATCTTGAGCTATCTGATATGTACGTTCAATAGATGAAGAATTGATGTTACGTGAGACAATAAATAAATCGCAGCCTGCATGAAATGCTCGTGCTACAGTCCCACTCTGAATAAAAATATCGGAAATAGCTTTCATATCCAAGTCGTCAGAGACTACCACCCCCTTAAAGCCAAGTTCCTCCCGTAGGATACCGTTGAGGATAGGCTGGGAGAGGGTTGCTGGCACATGAGGATCGATCCTCGGAAACAAAATATGCGCTGTCATCACTAAAGGCACATCTGCTTCAATCAGTGCTTTGAAGGGTATAAGTTCGCGATTTCGCAGATCTTCTATTGTCAGATTGAGCGTTGGTAACTCAATGTGGGAGTCTTGACTAGTGTCGCCATGTCCAGGGAAGTGTTTGACACATCCCAAAATTCCTGATTCTTTCAGCCCCAGATAGTATTCGCTGGCTAATTGGGCAACAATTTCTGGAGTATTACCAAAGGCGCGGGGGCCAATGACAGGATTTTCGGGATGGGAATAAATATCTGCTACAGGTGCCCAGGATACATTGATTCCCAGTGATTTAAGTTCTAAAGCTGTGGCTTTGGCTATTTCCCGAGAACGTGAGCCATAAAATGAGGCATAAGGAAAGCGAGTGATTGGCGCAGGTGGGCGAACAACACGACCGCCTTCATGGTCTATAGTGATAAACATTGAGTCGCGTTCAGCATATTCTCGTACCTCGTCGATCAGCTCCTTAAAGCTTTGTAACCAAAACTCATAAGCAATGCCATCCTGAAAGTTTTTGCCGAAAAATATTACCCCTATGGGTTGTAATTCACTGAGTGCCCGTTTATCTTCATCACTGAGCTTAGTCCCGGAAACACCAACAATCAAATGATTCCCAAAGCGCTGGATATCTTGCGGTACTGGCATAATGTTTAACCTGTGGCTATTAACATCATGGCATTTAACAAGAGTCAAGGGTCAAGGGTCAAGGGTAAAGTTTCATCTTCTGTATAAAAAATATCTATTTAGTTGTATTTTTGATAAAGTTTTACAATCCTCAGGGAATCCTAATCAGAGAGTAGCAAACAATAAATTACCCAATATTTGATCTCGTAGGGTGCTCCAGTCATAAGACCTCTTACAAAAGTCCCCTAACACCCCACCCCCAACCCCTCCCCGGATACGGGGAGGGGAGACTTTGACGTAAGTCGAAGGCGGGGTGGGGTTCTTTGCTTTGATTTATGCAAGAGGTCTATAGATAGTTAGGCTGCAGCAGTTATATGATTTTCTGACTCACCCTACAAAAATCACTCACCAATCAAAAGTCAGAAATTAATGCCATTTTTCTCCCTGGGTTGAGCTTACCAGTTGCCAGATTTGAGGCTTTTCGGGTCATTTTGGGTTCGCTATTGTCCAAAATTACCGCTTCATAGGGCACTACTCCGGCTATTTCACTTTCAATGCAGCGAGATGCTTCTCGTGATAAATCTAGGCTGCGGGGTGGAATATAAGGGCCGCGATCGTTCACCCGCACGATCACAGCTTTGCCGGTTTTTAAATTCGTCACCTGTAAATAAGTATTAAAAGGCAAAGATTTATGAGCTACTGTGAGTTCGTTTTGATTATATATCTCACCATTCGCCGTTAACCGACCGTGAAAATAGCCGCCATACCAAGAAGCTAAACCAGACATTTTTTTCTCGGAAGGCGACAAACCATACATTTGTCTCTGTCCTTCGACAAGTGTTAGGGTTGGCTTCTGGAAAGCTGCACGCAGATTATTAATCCACTCGATGGCTAACAGTTCACCATTCCGATTGACATGCCCAGAAATTTGTTTTTCAATGCCAAACAACAAGCGATTACCTGCCATTAAGGCGGGTATACCGTCAACTAAAGCTGGTCGCAATTGATTAGCATCTAAATTGGGTGACTTCACCAGCTGGGTGAAGCGTTGTTGCATTGATTTGGCAGCAATTTCGGTGGGTAAATCTGCAACTACATGGTTATTTACCCAGACTTCATAGTTTTGTTCGTTGCGATGGACAACCAACACCGGTAAGGATGCAGTATTGAAATTTTGTTCCCACAGATTGGTGAAACTGAAGAAATCTTGGAGCGATCGCAAGATTTTAGTTGCTAAAAAATCTCGGTTCGCAGAACTAGTATTTATGAATGTTCCTGAGGACAAACTACTAGATGTTTCTAACTTAGGCTGTTGAGCAACAGTATTTTCTAGGGAACGACAAAGTTGATTTTTGCTGTTTTTAACGGCATTTTTGGGATTATTAAGGGATTGTTCTGACTGCGTCTGTGATGTCTTATTCCCCCAATCCATTCTTAAAAAACTAGTAGGTAGTAGTGTCGTACTCCAAACATTTCCTTGCTGCTTGGGCGATACAAACAATTGGCTTTGCTTACTGACCAATTTACCTAAATTGATTGATACTTTTGTCGGTATCACCTTTGATGTCAAGCTAGGTGGCAAACTTTCGCTGAACGACAAAACATAACCCATCCAGGATGAGATCCAAAGAAGTGCAAAAAATAGCATGATTCAGATTAATTAGCAGGTATATGCACACTTCTTGCGTGTGATCCTGCTTTTGCTAAACAACATTTTTAACAAGCCAATTTGAATAGGATTTTTTATCCCCGCTACAAATACTCCTTGCCTTCGATGCAAATTACTACATTATCTCAACTGGGGATCATCATATCTTGTTGTCACTAAACAAGCAAATAAAACTTTCAGATATTATTTTCAATTCTTTCTCGTTTTTCAATTTAAATTTTTTATATCTGACTTTAATGCCGCTTTAAAATATGCAAAAACTAGTTAATTAACAACAGTATAAATATTGAATTTAAATTATTTTAAGTATTTTAAAATACATATCTATACGTGGGCACTCAAACAGAATATACCAAAAATTAACTTGCTGTCTTTATTAATGCCGTAGATGATTATTCACAAAAAAGCACCAAATTGCCCAATAAATCGACTTTTTTTCAAAAAAGTTGTCAGCTATCTGCATAGATATTTCACTAAAATAGTATAAAATAAGTCATTAAATTTACTTAGCGAAATCATCTCACTTAACGAACAGCTTTTATACTCTCATAGAAGATTATTCAACAATAAATTTACCGGATAGTCTTGAATTTAAAAATTGGACAAATACCTTTAAAAGAGCATTAGAGAAACAACATCAGAGATTGAGTAGCTAGCATAAAATTTGCCGCAGATATTGATGAAATAGGCGCAAATAAAGTAGAAATAGTCTAGTGGTGATAGTCGTTATTTTTCATTGGTAAGAGTTTCAGGAATTTTTATTTGAGCAAGTTGGGGCTGGGAAAAAAATCAGGGGGTATTCCTTTCCCTGAGGACACTGAGCCAACGGAGAACTTGTAGGTCTAAGCTGAAGCAAAGAAAGCCTAGCGTCTAGAAGGGAAGGCGAATAGTCCTCGATTTTGATTTATTTCCCGAAGCGATCGCACAACGACTGCCAAATGTAACGGATTGCAACGTATAATGAGAACGACAAAACGATTAAGAAATATTGAAGAGCAGTAGGGTTAAATGCGAGTAGCGATCGCGGGAGCGGGTCTAGCAGGACTTTCCTGCGCGAAATATCTCACAGACGCCGGTCACACTCCCATCGTCTTGGAACGCCGAGACGTGTTGGGTGGCAAGGTGGCGGCGTGGAAAGACTCTGACGGAGACTGGTACGAAACAGGACTGCACATTTTTTTTGGGGCTTATCCCAACATGTTGCAGCTATTCAAAGAACTGGATATTGAAGATCGATTGCAGTGGAAAGAACACAGCATGATCTTCAATCAACCTGATGATCCAGGAACTTACAGCCGCTTTGATTTCCCAGATTTACCAGCGCCGTTAAATGGTGTAGTGGCAATTCTGCGAAATAATGACATGCTCACCTGGCCTGAAAAAATAAAATTTGGGTTAGGACTGATTCCGGCGATGATTCAGGGGCAGAAGTACGTTGAGGAAATGGACAAATACTCTTGGACAGAGTGGTTGCGTCGGCAAAATATTCCGGAAAGGGTGAATGACGAAGTTTTTATTGCCATGTGCAAATCACTCAACTTCATTGGCCCAGATGAAATTTCTGCCACAATCTTGTTAACTGCCCTCAATCGCTTTCTCCAAGAGAAAAAAGGCTCAACAATGGCCTTTCTCGATGGATCTCCAACTGAGCGGCTATGTCAACCGATAGTAGATCACATTACCCAAAGAGGTGGAGAAGTCAGGTTAAATGCACCCTTGAAGGAAATTTTGCTGAATGCAGATGGGACTGTCAAGGGATTTTTGCTGCGGGGGTTGAATGGAAACGAAGATGAAATATTCACAGCGGATTTGTATGTATCTGCCTTGCCAGTTGACCCATTTAAGGTGATACTACCAGAACCTTGGCAGCAAATGGAGTTTTTCTCCAAGCTCGAAGGTCTAGAAGGAGTGCCAGTAATTAACCTCCATTTATGGTTTGATCGCAAATTAACACAAATTGACCATTTATTATTTTCGCGATCGCCCCTCCTCAGCGTTTATGCTGATATGAGCAACACCTGCCGTGGATACGCTAACCCTGATCGCTCAATGCTGGAATTAGTTCTAGCGCCGGCAAAAGATTGGATCACCAAATCCGATGAGGAAATTGTTGAAGCCACGCTTGCTGAGTTAGAAAAACTCTTCCCCAACCACTTTGGGCAAGAAAATCCAGCCAAATTGCTGAAATATCATGTGGTGAAAACGCCGCGTTCAGTTTACAAAGCGACTCCTGGTCGTCAACAGCACCGTCCTTCGCAAGTTACCCCGATTGCCAATTTCTATTTAACTGGCGATTACACCATGCAACGCTACTTAGCCAGTATGGAAGGTGCCGTACTTTCTGGTAAGCTGACAGCGCAGGCGATTGCTGAAGCACTCCCGGTGGCAAATGCCTCAAACCTGCAAACGCTATCCCAATCGCCCGCAACGAATGCTGCAACTGCCTGATTCCCCCCCGCGCATGAAAACGCTGGTCTCTGTAGACGATTCATATCAACTTTGTCGCCATCTGACAGAAAAGTATGCCAAGACTTTCTATCTCGGCACTTTACTCATGAGTCCGGCAAAGCGTCGAGCTATTTGGGCAATATATGCTTGGTGTCGCCGTACAGATGAATTGGTAGATGGCCCAGCCTCTGCTAT
>CAVYXS010000162.1:0-23198 GCA_963772205.1 uncultured cyanobacterium | reverse complement strand
AGATATCCCTGCTCCTTACCTAGAAAAATTGCTAATAGAAATGCGTCGTGCTGGGTTAGTCAAATCAATTCGTGGTAGCGTCGGTGGCTACCAATTGGCAAGAAAGCCTGCTCAAATTTCCATAGGGCAAATTTTAGAAGCTGTTGGTGAAGCGATTACCCATTTACCTCATCACACCCCAACACCAGCACAAACTGAAGATTGGGTAACATTTACCCTCTGGCAGAAACTTAACCAAAAGCTCAAAGAAGCTTTGTACAGTATTACTCTAGCTGATCTGTATTACGATGCTCGTAGCTGGCAAGCAACTCTTGGACAGGAAGCGAGTTTTGTGGTTTAGTCAGTTGTTTTGCCATTGACTATTGACTAATGACTAATAATACTTATGTCTTAATTATTGCTGCTAGTTTAGATTATTTAATTGGTGATCCTTGGGGATGGCCTCATCCAGTACAATTTATGGGCTGGGTAATTTCTTCCTTAACTAAGCTGTTTTGTAAATATTGTCACCATTCTCTAACACAACGCATAGCGGGAATTTTCCTCGGCATAATTTTAATAATTGGTAGCGGTGTTGTGGGCTGGTTAATAATTCAAACAGCTAGATGGCTACATCCGCTGTTCGCAGTGGCGGTAGAAAGCATTCTTCTGGCTAGTTGCTTTGCTCAAAAAAGTCTGAGTGCAGCTGCTTTCGCTGTTTTAAAACCAATCACCGCCGGAAAATTGCCAGAGGCTCGTAATATTTTAAGTAATTATGTTGGTCGAGATACAGAAAACCTTTCAGCAGCAGAAATTTTGCGAGCCATTCTCGAAACCGTCACAGAAAATGCTACCGATGGGGTAATGGCGCCGCTATTTTACGCTATTGTCGGAGCATTTGTACCAGATGTAGGAGCTGCACCCCTAGCTTTAGCATACAAAGCCAGTAGTACCTTAGATTCAATGGTGGGCTATCGCGAAGCACCCTATACTTATTTAGGGTGGTTTAGTGCGCGGTTAGAAGATGGCTTAACTTGGCTTCCTTGTCGATTAACAGTGATGACTCTGGCACTATTATCGGGTAAACCGCTGCATGTTTGGCGTCTTTGTCGTCGAGATGCAGTTAAAGATCCCAGTCCCAACTCTGGCTGGAGTGAGTGCGCCTATGCAGCAATTTTAGGTGTACAAATGGGAGGTACAAATTGGTATCGTGGAGTAGCTAAGGACAAACCGCTATTGGGAGATGCCATTAATCCGATTACTTCAACTAGCATTCAGACAGCTTTACAACTAACTGGATATTGCTTTTTGCTGTGGCTAGGGATGGCGATGGCTATATTGGAAATTAGGAGTTAGGAGTTGGGAGTTGGGAATTAAAACTGATAACTCAGCACTCCTGACTTAGCACTCATTATTCAGGGGTATCAGTTTATGGTTATGTCTGCTAAAGTAGTTGAAATTCTATCATCAGAAGAAATCCGCCGCACTTTAACTCGCCTGGCCTCCCAGATTGTGGAAAGGACACGTGATTTATCGCAACTAGTGCTTCTCGGTATTTATACTAGAGGAGCGATTTTAGCTCCATTATTGGCGCGTCAAATTGAGGCATTGGAAGGCGTACCTGTAGCAGTGGGTGCATTAGATATTACATTTTATCGCGATGACCTCGACCAAATTGGGTTGCGGACTCCGGCGAAAACTGATATCCCTTTTGACCTGACAGGCAAAACGGTTATTCTTGTGGATGACGTGATTTTTAAAGGACGGACGATTCGCGCTGCTTTGAATGCGGTGAACGAGTACGGTAGACCTGAGGTGATTTGGTTAGCTGTGTTGGTGGACAGGGGACATCGTGAATTACCGATTCACCCAGATTTTATCGGCAAAAAGTTACCCACTGCTAAAGAAGAGATTGTCAAAGTTTATTTACAAGATTGGGATGGAAGGGATGCGGTTGAATTAATTGGAGATTGACTCTTTTTTCTCTGCGTACTCTGAGGTTAAAAAGTAATTTATCTAACTGGAGAGGCACAGAGAACACAGGGTAAAGAGGAATTATTGCCCAAAAATTTTACCCATATTGAAAGGGCTGTTCCTAGGATTATCGGCTACTGACAATTACAGCGGTTATCGGTTGAGTCCAATACACTTCTTTAGAGCACCGCAGTGTTCCCTACAGGGGACGATATAATTTTGTATTGCATCCAACTGAGAACCGCTATAAAAAAAATCTCCAATTTGTAGGGTCAGAAAACCAGACAAGGAATGTGCTGTTAATATTTTAGGACTGATGCACCCTAATTCTCTACTGCTATTTCCTGCAAGGTTTGTAAGAGTCGATCGCTCTCTTCAATGGTGTTGTAGTGTACTAGTCCAATCCGCAGCAAACCACCACTAGCTTCTACTCCTAATTTTTCCGTTACACCGAGAGCATAAAAATTACCATACCACGCAAAAATACCGCGATCGCCTAAAGTTTTGGCTATACTCTCAGGTGTTTGCTCTGCTAGTCGGAATCCAAAGGTTGGTGTTCGCCAAGCCAAGCGTTGGGTATCGGTGATACCATACAGGGTTAAACCAGGAATTGCCAACAGTCCAGAGATCAAATGTTGGCTGAGTTCTTGTTCGTATTGCTGAATTGCTGACATTGCTACTAGCAAAGCAGCACGACGATTGGGATAGGAACTGGATGTTAAATGTGTTGGTTCATCTGGTGTCGCTGGAATGCGCGGACAACGGAAGGTTTCCCATTTTTCTGTATGAGTTTCTAAAAAAGCTGCTAGGACTTCACTACTAACTGTAGGTGAAACACGGCAACCTAGTTTTGCTAAATAATTAATTGCCGCGACTAATCCTGCTAAACCCTCATAATTCAGCGTACCAGTTTCCCAGCGGGATGGTACTTCTTCTGGGGCTGGTTGTAGTTTATAAGGTTGTAAACGGGTGAGATGCTCTCGTTTACCATAGAGAATGCCAATATGGGGACCAAAGAACTTGTAAACTGAACAGGCCAGAAAATCACAGTCTAGGGCTTGGACATCAATCGGTCCGTGAGGGGTGTAGTGGACAGCATCAACGAATACCAAAGCCCCTACAGCATGGGCTAGGCGCACTACCTTGGCGATATCGTTAATTGTCCCGACGGCGTTGGATGCATAGCCAATTGCTACCAAGCGTGTCTTGGGATTCAGGTGCTGTTCTAGTTCGCTGATGTCTAGGGTGCAGTCTTCTACATGAATATCAACAACGCGGATTTTTACACCCCGTTCTTCTAAAGCATACCAGGGGGAAACATTAGCATAATGGTCAAGACGGGTAACAATAATTTCATCACCTGGTTGCAGTTCGCGACCAATAGCGCGACTTAAACTAAAGGTGAGGGTGGTCATATTTGCACCAAATACTACCTCATCACTGTCACACCCTAGGAAATCAGCACTAGCAGCCCTGGCTGCATTAATCAGGGCATCTGTACGTATACTGGTAGCAAAAAGCCCGTGAGCATTGGCGTTGGACTTCACCAGATAATCGTTCATCGCGTCTAACACTGCTCCAGGTACCTGAGTACCACCAGGGCCATCACAGAAAATCGCAGGTTGACCATTGATTTGTTGTGTGAGTGCAGGAAATTGGGCACGTATCCATTTTAAGTCAAGAGGCTGCATATTAAACTCCTCCGTAATTCTGGACAAGTTAACACAAAAAAATTGGTTTGAGGACTTTAGTCCTAACTACAAATTTGCTTATAGCGGTTCTCAGTTGATTGAGGTACAAGAACCCCACCCCCAACCCCCTCCCCGCAAGCGAGGAGCTTGCTCTGATATACCTCACTAGAGTGGGAAACGTTATACTTGTTCGTAGTCAGGACTTTAGTCCTGATTTTTTCAGCACTCAAGTGCTGACTACAAACTCTCAAAAGTCCTTCATAAGGTTGGTATGGCGACATTTTTGAGGATGTTCATCGGACCTTGATCTTTGAGTATTTGCATTTGTTCCTGATTTCGCACCAATAGGGCACCTGCGAATCCTAAGGAGTTGACAGAAATTGACTCAAATTCTTCCTGCGATCGCGGTACAATTAACATCCATTCTCGCGTCGCTAAAAGATTATAAGGGACAGACTCTAAACTCACTTTTCGTAGTAAGCTATGATATATCTCCAAGGTGGCTGCAGCCGCTGTGAGTGGAGACTTTACCCAATGAGGATCAAGAGTGGCGAAGGCGTTGAAAAAAGGCAGTCCCGCGATAGTTGCTATTGAGTCTGGGAATTTTACTGCTGGTAGTAGCGGTGTAATGGGTATTTGTGTTCCTGAAGGTGCAAGTGGTAAGGGTACAAGTTGCAAGTGTTTATGTCGCTGACTTGCACCTGCAATTTTACCACCGTTGTAGAACGCTAAACCATCGAAATCAGCCAGACACGCCCACAAGGCGGTAAAATCTTCTAGAGTAAGTAAACTGTCTTGTTCCTCAAAAGTACGGGTAATAATTAACAGGTGATGGTCAACAACGTTAAATTTATTCAAGATACAGACATGGGTATCTGAAATATCTGCAACAAATAAATCCTCTTCGTAGGGTAGGAAAGGATTAAAGTCAATACCTGTGGCTGTTTGTTTCTCCTGCTTCTTTTTGGCTGCTTTTTTGCGGTTCAGATTTGCCAAAATCCTGACTAAGAAATTCACACCACCTTGCTCAACAAACTCAAATTCTGTCGGTATCGACAACAACGCACCACATTCCAAAGCATGTTCTGTTCGCTGTTTGACACTAGTCCATAAAGTTCCCGGTTTTAGTAAAATTTTATCTTCTACCATTTTTTATCAGCTTAATTATATAGCGATCCTATAGCGTTTCTCTGCCAAGTGACGTACAGGAACCCCACCCCCAACCCCCTCCCCGCAAGCGAGGAGGGGGCTATCATGTACCTCATGTGATTAGGAAATGGTATAGCTGTGACTTTACTAGACCATAGTTTCATCTAAATCAGCAAACATTTGCTCAAGTAAGTCTTCCATACTTTCTCGGCTCATTTCTTGCAAAATTGACGGACCTGAGATGAATTCTTTGATTGTAATTTTTTCTTGTCGAAAATGTTTGACAAAATCGCGAATAGCTGAAATTTTTTCAATCTCACATTCTACTTCTTCTAACATTTGCGAAACCGGATCTATCCCGACTTTAACAGCTTTTCGGCAATCAGAAACCATCGTTCCTTGTGGGGTATGTTTTACTTCTGCTAGTTCCCGTTTTAATTTATCATATTGAGTTTTGAGTAATTTATTATGTTGTTCTAAACGACTACATTTTCTGTTTAAATCATCCTCGCTATTATTATCAATAATTTCTCCTAACTGATGTTGTCGTTCAATTTCTAATAGTCGAGCCAAATCACCCTCTTGATAAGCTTTGTTGATTTCTTTCATAATTTCTGTATGGCGGATTTGGGTTTCGCTATTTTTGGCTTTATCAGGGTGAAAAATTTCGGCTAAACTCAAGAAAATTTCGCGAATTTTTCGCGCTGCATCAGTTTTATTACGTGCAGGAAATTCTACATTCTCTTCTGTTTCTGGATGGCGATGGTAGTTTGGCTCGTCTGAGGGCGAGTCTTCATTATCTTCTAATACTTCGTCTAATTCTGAATCAATATCTTGATGATTACGTTTTGGGCTGATAATTCCTGCTAACTGGAGAGTCTTGTAAATACCTTCAATATCTTTTTTACTTTGTTTACCTAACTTTCTGGTGGCAAAAATTTCTGCAAATAAACTATGAATTTCTTGGTCAAGATCTGCTAGTTTGTGGAAGCTCGGAGTACAGCGATTAAAGATATCTGTACCTAAGGAACGCATCTGCTCGACAAAGTTATTTAGTTCGGTCTTTTTTTTCTTAATCTGTTTGAGCAGTCGTTGGTGTTCTTTGTCAAGTGCTTCTAGACGGATATGTAGGGATGAGAGAGCCAATACTGTTGTTGAAGTATTTTGGGATGGAGATGAGGTTTTTTTAGGCATAAAATTGCTAAATATGATTAGATCCGAAATCATAGGCTGGCTAATGCCATAAAAGCCTATGTAAGTAATATTTTTGGACTTTGGATAATGCACATCTGAAAAAATGTGGTAAGTCATCTTTTCTTGATATATCTAAAATAATTAGTCATATCAAGTTAAGTGCTTATTTTAGATTACTACTTTTTTGACTGCGTAATTACTGGGAACTATAATTAAAAATTATCTATTTGGCTATTGACATTAATACAAATTCACCCTGCAACGAAGATTATTCCCGCAAATATGCTTTGGGCGAGAATTTCTCGAATATTGCGGGAAATTGTCAAAGTTGAGTCAGGCGATCGCAGATAATCAAACTCTGAATTGAATACTAGCAGATTTATTTGTGTACGTGATTTGGCGAAAGTTTACGGGCTTTGGCGATTGCTGCTAGCAGGAATGTGTAAACTAAAGAGGCGATTCCCACTGCTATTACAGCCAACAAGATACTAACTGTTAATGAACTTGGTTTCTCTTGAAACTTCTCTTGAAACCAAGTTATTATAGCCCAAAGAGCGTGTATAGATGTAGCAGTTAGATAACCAATCCCTATATGTTATAGCGTATCCCGGTCTGGAAAGGTATATCATAAAACATCTTATCGCTTGCTTCCAGAGGGTTGGGAGTGGGATTATTGTACCTGACAAGGGCTGAGAAGCGCTATATGTAAGGGGTATTTAAACCCCTGTATTTTATATACTAGATGGTTTTGGCGTTCTTGTTTTTAGTAGTAAATTAAACACTAAAACCGTGATTATAGCAAGAGATGCAGAAGCATAAAAAACACCTTGCATTCCCCAAGCTGCAAAGGTAATACCTCCAAATAAAGGGCCTAATGCTCTTCCTAAAGACTGCACTGTCACATTTAAAGCCATAAATCCAGCCCGATAACCTTCTGGCGCAATTCTCGCTAACATTGCTTGTAAAGGTGGTAAAACTAAGGCTTGAGATATACCAAATATAATGCTAGGAATTATCAGTGACCAAACACTATGAATGGTAGGGATAATCAATAGAGAGACGGCACAGATAATAAAACCAGATGCAATTAATCTTTTTTCTGAAAACCAACGATTCAAAAATCCCAGTTGTGAAGCAGTTAAAGCCAAAGCGATTGATTCACAAGCAAGAATCATCCCAATTTCTGCACCAGTTGCGCCTAAAGATTTGCTTGCATAAACTGGAAGATAGATATAACAAGCACCCAATTCGATGACGAACATCGAAAATACTGTAAATAATAGTCCAAAAACTTGAGGGTTATTAATGCTTGCCCAGGTAGTTCTGAGATAAAGTTTGAGGTCTAAATTATGGCTATTATTTTGTTTATTTTGTAGCTTTAATTTGCTAGCAATCAACAATGCCAGCGGCAATGCTAATACTGATAATAAAAACGGATAGCGCCAATTTATCAGAGCTAAAGCCCCACCAATTAAAGGATAAATAGTGGCGGCAACGCCAATCATAGCGGTGTTAATTCCCATTGCAGTAGTGAGCATTTGACCACTATATAAATCACTGATGAGTGTGAGTTCTAAAGACTCTAAACTTGCAGCACCAATACCTGTCAAAAATCGCCATTCTAATAAGCTGCGAAAATTATTCGCTAAGGCACATAAAATTCCGCCAATTCCGAATATTATGAGGGAAGGAATCAGAATTTTTTTTCTACCAACACGATCAGCTAACACCCCAAAAATGAAACTCCCAACTGTAGTTGGTAACAAAAAGCTTGTCATCAACATTCCGATTGCTTGCGGTGGTATATTGAGGTCTATAGCTATATTTGGCAAGATAGGGTTAATACTAAATACGCCACTAGTGGCGATAAGTGATATACAAATTATGAGCAAAAAGTTTCTATCAATTTGTATATGATTTCCATGTTTACTGCTGACAGCTTTTGAGAAAGAAGCCATATATCTGCGTCTCCTGTAACTTGTTATCGGTGGTTATTTGTTTATTACCGACAGGAGAGGACAATTTATGCAATATGGGCCATGGGGCATGGGGCGTCATGGGGGAGTATCGTAGGGTGCGTTAGGATGAAATCCGTAACGCACCAAATCCTTGATGATGGTGCGTTACGCTGTCGCTAACGCACCCTACTAACAAACGTTGTTCGGTTTTGAAGAAACGTTGTTTGGTTTTGAACAAACGTTATTCGGTTTTGAAGAAACGTTGTTTGGTTTTGAAGAAACGTTGTTTAGTTTTGAAGAAACGTTGTTTGGTTTTGAAGAAACGTTGTTTGGTTTTGAACAAACGTACTTGTTTTCAGGTTGAGTGCATAAACCAAAATTCCTCACCCCTATCTCATAATAGAGGCGGTTGAAGCGCTGCGACAGATTGAGTTACAAGCTCATTGACAGTTCAACCGCCGAATAATATTCCAAAACTCACTACAGACTAACACTTTTACGAGGTATCTCAAAATGGACACCACAACTATGCTGGATATGTGCAAATTGGCAAACTCGCAAACACGTAAACATATTGGCAAATCTTTCTTTGCAAGTGACGCCTCAAGGTGTGAGTTTAAACATGGTTACGGCTGTTCCTTGTGTGGGAAGATCTGCTAAACCAGAGTCAGGATTGCTTCATGCGCTTGGTTCTAAGCTTGATGTTGGTGATTTAGAATTACGTACTATTGAGAGTCAACGGCTGATTGCTACGATACCGCAAAATGCCTACCAATTACCAGATCATCAATTGACGAGTGGGATTGTAGATGTAGTTTTAGCAGCACCCTGGGAAAATCTCTGCGATGAGATAGCACAGCAAGGTTTGTGTATGATTGGGACTACAACAAATGGCGATCGCGCAATTTTACTGCAAGAACAAGAAATCAATCTCCAGATAGATGACGCTTGTTTATTTCTAGAACATCCTAATCAAATCACTGGTGAAGACCATGCTGTTGAGTTAGAGGTACGCTCTTTTGTGCGGGGTATGCCGATGGCAATTGAGGCAATTTATCTGCGTCAATTTTACAACCCTAGAGCCTTTCCTCAACTACGTTATGAGTTTGAAAATAACGCCGCTAATGCTGGTCAAATTTTTCATTTACCCCCCAGTTCTGAGATAGAAATTGTCCATTTTAAGCCAGGGAAGCGGGAAGAAATTGGAGATTTTGCACCTCATTATGTAATTTCTACTAATGCTCGTGGGCGCGGTTGGGTGACTTTGCGTGGTGCTAATTCTGGAACTGCAAAAATTTTGTTATCTGCTCATGCTCAGGAATTTTTTGATGATTTTCATCACCCTGATGCTGCGGAAATAGCTTATGATAATGACGATAAATTAGGATTTTGGTCTGGTGCTGGCTTTTTTGCGGTACGGGTTTTGAGTAATGATTGGCATTTAGAAAAAATTCCCGCTGCATCTGTAGATTTTAATTTGATATATCAACATGTCTTAGCTTTCTATGAATTCAGTTTTTCGTTTATGAAAGCGGATGTTTTTAGTCTCGGTGACAAGTGCAAGGTGGAAACTTATGCACGATTAATGTGACAAATGTCTGACCCGAAAAACAAATCTAAAACTTATTATATGCCTCCAAGTCGAGATATGTCTCAAGCCAAGACTACATTATTACGCAAGTTTCTGCAAAATCAGCAGCGCGTTGGTTATGTTCCCCCGGTAGTTCCTGAACCAAAAACTAGTCAACGCACTATCCAAACTCGTGAGGAATTGGTAACTGCTTTAAAACAAGCTGCTGAGTTAGAAGTGGCGGTGATGCTGCAGTATATTTATGCTGGATATTCTATCCCTAATTACGTCACCGGTGAAGAATATGTCAGGCGGGGTTTGTGGACTCCTGAACAATTGCATTTAGCCTGTGGTGATGGTAAGGAAGTGCAAAATTATGGGATGCGGGGCGTGTTAATTGAAATTTCCCGCGAGGAAATGATTCACTTTTTAATGGTGAATAATATATTGATGGCGATTGGTGAACCTTTTTATCCAGCCGTCCCCAATTTTGGCAAACTTAACCAGCGCTTCCCCATTGATGTAGATGTGGCTTTAGAACCACTTAACGCTACATCTTTACAACGCTTCATGCGTTTAGAAATGCCCGATTTTTTGGAAGTAAATCTGGCGAATGAACCTGCATCTAATAATCCGCACATCGACAGTTTACACGGTTATGGTTCCTTAAGTGAACTATACAGCCAAATTCGCGCCGGACTAGAGAATATTCCCGATTTATTCCTGGTGAAAAAGGGAAGTGTAGGTGGCGAACATCGTTTATTTATGCGTGATGACTTGAATAAATCTCACCCAGATTACCAATTACAAGTATACGACCTCAACAGCGCCCTATTTGCCATTGACGTAATTGTAGAACAGGGTGAAGGTTGTCAGCAAGAATCAGCAAAATTTGCGCGATCGCACTATCAACAATTCTACCGTTTGGCAGATGCCCTAGCTCAACAACAGATGCATCAAAACAAAGCCCCGTGGAATCCAGCTTATCCCGCATTGCGTAACCCTTCCCTACATCAGGGAGATTACAACACTAACGTTGTCACAGTATCCCAAACCCGCGCCGTCATGGAGATATTCAACGAAAGCTACTTTTTGATGATGCAATTGATGGTACAGCATTTTGGCTTCATGCCCACCGGCAGTTTACGCCGTTCCAAACTGATGAACGCAGGTATTGACGTGATGACAGGGATGATGCGTCCTTTAGGGGAATTGCTGATGAGTATGCCATCAGGAAAACGGGGTAAAACAGCAGGGCCGATCCTTCGAGATTGACACCCCTATTTATATTCCCACACCAGAAGTGGCAATGAATGCGATCGCGCTGCGATTTGAACGACTGGGACAAAAAGCCAGAGAATGCGAAGTCATTCACAGCGCAGTTTATGAAATGTTTGATTTTTACGCCAGATTTTTTGCAGATTTGGCAAATCATCCCCAGTCTTTGTTGCATTGACGGGACTAGTAGTTCATGTCATTACAGCGATTTTCATGTAATTAGACCACAATTTTGTTCCTTCCTTTCTTCCTTTGCGCCTTTGCGCCTTTGCGTGAGATAAAAAAGATCATCAAAAATATTCAAACAGATGTTCTCATAGTTGGTGGCGGACCCGTTGGTTTAGCGATCGCGGTAGAATTATGCTATCAAGGTATTGATTGCCTGCTCATAGAACAGACAGATGGAGTAGTAACTGATCCGAAGGTGAGTACAGTCGGTCCACGCTCAATGGAATTCTGTCGCCGTTGGGGACTAGCCGAAGATATCCGCAATGCTGGCTGGCCTCTTAATCATACTTTAGATGTGGCTTGGGTGACTGCTGTTGGTGGACATGAAATCTATCGAGTTCATTTTCCCTCCTATGCCGAGCGCACTCTACCTGATTATGCACCAGAAACAGAGCAGGTATGTCCCCAAGATTGGTTTGCGCCAGTGTTTCAAAATTATTTAGGAGAATATCCCAATGGACATATCAAGTTTCTGACTCAGTTGGATAAATTTACACAAACTGATGAGGGTGTCATCGCCCAGGTGACAAACTTGGAAACAGGATATACAGAAACAATCCAGGCTCGATATATGGTAGCTTGTGATGGTGCCCGCAGTGCGATTCGCAAAGCTTGCGGTGTGGATGCGCCGACGTTCCACCCCACCCAGACATTTCAAAGTGTGGTGTTTAAAGCTCCGGAATTAGCGACTGTCATGGGGAAAAACCATGCAATGGTCTATTTTCTGGTTAACCCCAGTATCCAAGAACCATTACGAGCCGTAGACGGTAAGGAACTGTATCGCCTGATTTTAAAGCCACAGCCAGATGGTCAAGTACGTGATGCCACGGAAGCTATCAAAGCAGCTATATCAATAGATACGCCATTTGAAATTATTTCCAATGTTCCCTGGCGCTTAACCCACCGAGTTGCAGACCATTTCCGCGCCGGGAATATCTTCTTTGTGGGTGACTGCGCCCATACCCTTTCACCCTCCGGCGGTTTTGGGATGAACACAGGTATAGGTGATGCAGTTGATTTAGGCTGGAAGCTAGCTGCTACCCTCAAAGGTTGGGCTGGTGCTAACTTACTTGATACCTATGAAATTGAGCGCCGTCCTATTGCCGTGCGAAACTTAGAAGAAGCGAACGCCAATTTGGAACGCACCCAAAAACGCAGTATTCCCCCAGTAATTATGACTGATTCTCCCGCAGGCGATCGCATTCGTCAAGAAATGGCTGAGGGGATGGAACGCAGTAATGTTAAGCGTGAGTTTGACGCCCCTGGGGTTCACTTTGGTTTCTGCTACGAATCCCCAATGATTATCGCCGACGGTACACCCCCCAGTCATGATCCCAGCCAATGGCGCCAAAGTAGTTATCCTGGCTGTCGCGCCCCCCATGCTTGGTTGGAGCCTGGGAAATCGACTTTAGATTTATTCGGACAAGGGTTTGTACTGTTGTGCTTTGACTCGACACCAGAAATAGGCAGATTTGAGCAAGCTTGCAAAGAAAGAGGCGTACCCTTCACCAGCCAGCAAATCGATAATCCAGAAATTGCCCAGCTTTATGAACGTGCTTTTATTTTAGTCCGACCTGATGGACATGTAGCTTGGAGAGGTGACGCCCTACCTGACGACGCAGGGATATTAATTGACTGCGTTCGCGGAGTATCTGCATAAATGCGTTCAACCTATCCCTAGCTAATAATAAGAACCCCACCCCGCCTTTGACTGACGTCAAAGTCTCCCCTCCCCGCCTGCGGGGAGGGGCTGGGGGTGGGGTGTTAGGGGACTTTTAACAAACTAGTAAACAAGAATATCCCAGATGAAGCTTTTCTACGCCCCTGCGTCATCTTACTCCCAGCGAGTTCTCATCGCTATTTATGAAAAAGACGCAGATTTTATACCTGTCGAAGTCAATCTGTTTGAGGCCGCAGAGCGCGATCGCTATTTGCAAATCAACCCTTTTGCCAAGATTCCCACTTTGGTAACTAACCAGGGAAATGTGTTATTTGAAGCCAACATTATCATTGAATATCTTGACCAACGCTTTGACAATGCCCCCCGCCTGATTCCATTTGACCCCAAGTTAGCTCTTGAGGTACGGATGCTGGAACGAATGATTGATGTGTACATCAACACTGGACGTGAGGCGCTGTTTGCCGATAGTCAGCGTCCAGTTGAGGCGCGAGGCGGTAAGGAAGTTGTCAAAGCACGGCGGTTACTAGAAACTGCGATCGCACTTCTTGATCAACGTCTCAAAGACCGTACTTGGTTAGCAGGTGAAGAGTTTTCCTTGGCTGACTGCGCGGCTGCTCCCACTCTCGCTTATCTACGTATGCTCTATAGCTACAAGCACTTTACTAATCTAACTGATTACGTCCAGCGTCTGGAGTCTAGGCCTTCTGTAGCAAGGGCTTTCAATTCTGGACGCGACCAAATGACACGGATGTTATCTCAACTTAAGCATCCCTTAGCACTAGCAAAATAAAGATATCCCCAAGAGGTCAAAATGTCTAATTCCACAATTGCAAGATTAAACCCATTTATTCCCGCTGTCACCTCAGATCCTTACACCTATTACCGTCACTACAGAGAACAAGACCCCGTACATTGGGGCGTTTCTTCCAACCCCAACTTACCCGGTGCTTGGTACGTCTTCCGCTATGAAGATGTGATGAAAGTGATGGAAGACCGCAGATTTGGTCGAGAACACATCAAACGCGATGACGTGGAAACTACACCAGTACCCACAGCTTATGACACTTTTTTGACAATGGTCAGCAAGTGGATTGTGTTTCGGGAACCACCCCACCACACACGCTTAAAATCTTTAGTGGGCAAGGCATTTACCCCAAAGGTTGTGGAAAATTTGCGTCCAGCCGTCTACGAAATTGCAGATACTCTACTCGATAAAGTTTACCTGCGGGGAGAGATGGATTTGGTTGAGGAATATGCTTTCCCTCTACCAATTATGGTAATTGCCATGATGTTGGGTGCGAACCCACATGACCACCCATTATTCCGTAAATGGGCATTAGCATTGCAAAATGCTAGCGCCTCCCGCTTAAAACCACCACCAGAAGTTTACGAAAATGCCGAAAAAGCTAGCCAAGATTTTATCAATTACTTTAAGCCAATAATTGCCGAGCGCCGCGCCAACCCCCGTGAGGATTTGATTTCTAACCTCGTCAAAGCTGCAGATGAAGGTGATAAACTCAGCGACGAAGAAATTGTTGCTACTTGCACTCACTTACTCACCGCTGGACACGAAACCACCGTCAACCTCATAGCCAAAGGGACACTAGCATTACTTCGCCATCCTGATGCTTTGAAATTATTGCGATCGCATCCTGAATTGATGCCGAATGCGATTGAAGAAATCATTCGTTATGATACCCCAATTCAGATGATTACCCGTTGGGCTTATGCAGATATTGAAATTGGCAATCAACTAATTAAACGTGGTGACAGTGTAGGAATCATGCTTGGTTCCGCCAACCGCGATCCCCTCCGCTTCGAGAATCCCGAAGTTTTTGATATTCAGCGTCAAGACACTAAAAACGCCGGTTTTGGTGGCGGTATTCACTACTGTCTGGGTTCAGCTTTAGCCCGCGCCGAAGGTCAAATTGCTTTAAATGTTTTGCTCAACCGCTTACCAGAATTTCGCCTCATCAGCGACAACATTGATTGGGCAAACAATATTATCTTTCATGGACCAAACCATCTACCAGTTTCCTTGAGAAAACCTGTGATAGGGTGAGTGCTGAGTTAATAATTTAGCCCTCAGATTCTCTATACCCATCATCAAAAGTTGGCTGCATGTAGTGAGGACTTTAGTCCTCAAAATCAGGACTGAAGTCCTGACTACAAATTTTCTTCAAGTTGATCAAGCAGACATCATTCTGATTTTCCTGAGATTTTATCCACAAGGTACAACAACATGAGTGTAATTCAAGGTTTAACCAAAACAATTCTCTACGTCAAAGATATAGACACACAAACAAATTTTTACAGTCACAAATTAGGTTTAACAATCAAATCCCAGCAGAGTATAGAGGGACGAATTGATAAACAATGGGTGGAGTTTGCCACTGGAGAATGCACCTTAGTATTGCATGGTAATTTAGAGACGCAACCGGGTAAAGATAGACCCAAATTAGCATTTCACGTCAGAGATATTGAGACTGCATACAATTACCTAACTGAAAATGGCGTTAAACTGAGTGCAATTCGTTCGCCTTCCCCTGGTTTGAAAATTGCCGAAGGTGTAGACACAGAAGGTAATCCATTTACTATTGATTGTCAGGAATAATAGCACAGCGCTAAAGCGCAACTACTAACCAAAAATTGCACAATTTTGATTAATTGGGAGAAAAATAGAAACTATGACTGCACAGCAACCCACAGAATTAAATAAAATTTGTCCTCATTTAGGACAGGAATTTCAACCTTTTACCGACCCACAACTTAATGATCCCTATTCATTTTATCAACGTGCTAGAAAAGAAGAACCATTATTTTTTAGCCCCTTGTTAAACGGCTATGTTCTCACTCGTTACGATGATATTCTCGCTGTATTAAAAGACCCAACACGCTTTTCTTCAGCAGATACCCTCACCCCGATAGTAGAATTCACGCCTCAGGTGTTTGCAGTCTTGCGTCAAGGCTTTCCTTTAGTGCGCGATTTGGTGAATAGCGATGGCGAAGAACACAAACGTTTACGCGCTCCTTTTATGAAAGTATTTACGCCAGAGCGACTAGAGGCGATGGAAAATTCCATTAGTGCGATCGCCAACAGATTGATAGATAATTTTATCAATAATGGTAATGCAGAAATTATCTCTCAATTTGCTTATCCACTACCTTTAGAAGCCATCCTAACTATGTACGGTATTCCTTTAGAGAGGATGGCAGAAATTAAGCAGTGGTGCTATGACATGAATGCCTTAATTTCGTCGCCCCTGACGCCTGAAGAACAAGTTAAATGCGCTCACAGTATGGTAGCAATGCAACATTTTATTGCTGGTTTAATTGAGCAAAGACGGAATTTACCAGGCGATGATTTAATTAGTAATATCATCACCTCTGACTTAACTATGCCGGAGTTAGTGAGAATTTTAGTTGGGTTAATCCAGGCGGGACATCATACAAGTTCACATTTCATTGGGAATGCTTTAAAACATTTACTAGAGCGTCCCCATCTGTGCGAAATTTTGTGCAATGAGCCATCACTTATTCCCCAAACTCTAGAAGAAATCCTCAGATATGAAGCACCTGTCCCCACAATGACGCGTACCACTACCCAAAATGTAGAATTAGCCGGAATGGAACTACCCAAAGGCTCTCGTATCTTCTTAATGTATGGTTCCGCCAACCGTGACGAAACTAAATACAGTGAAGCCGAAAGTTTAGATATTCAACGTTTTCAACAAACAACACCTAACCATCTAGCATTTGGGCACGGAATACATCGCTGTATAGGTTCAAACTTAGCCCTGCGTGAAGGGCGAATCGCTTTAGAAATCTTGTTTAAGAGACTAAGCAATCTCAGGCTTCATCCTCACCAACAATTCGCCCATATCCCAACAATTTTATTCCGTGGTTTTACAGAGTTATTCGTGGAGTGGGATATACATTAAACTAATTCATCATTGGGGATGAATACAAGAAATAAATTATTCCATCTTGTGGGGTGAACATCTTGTCCGCCCTTGTCCACGGGCGGGCGAGACGCGCATCCCACAGGAAAAGTTGGATGTTTTTTTATTTGGAAGTCCCTTGAATTATCAAAACTCATGATTGCGTAGAGTAACCCCACCCCCAACCCCTCCCCGTATACGGGGAGGGGAGCGTTTGCGTTAGCAAATGCGGGGTGGGGTTCCAGGATGGTTAATTGCTCAGACATCATATTAGTTAAAAAAATCTAGTTCGCAACTCAAACCAACCTGCATATTTCTCAAACTCTCACCGCTATGAATAGATATGAACCACAAGGAGAAATCAAAATGTCTCAAATGCCTAGTTTACAACGCGGTATCTCTGGTAAAGATGTTGAGCGCTTACAAGGTGACTTATCTCGCTTGGGATATGAAACCGAAGTCAACGGCGTATTCGATGAAACTACTGAAACCGCTGTCAAAAAATTCCAGCAAGACCACAATTTAACAGTTGATGGTATCGTTGGATTTCAAACCGGAAGACAATTAGGTGCTACTTTAGCTTAACTAAAACTAAGAGCGCGGATTAGGTAACTAATCCGCGTTTATGTTAATAATTTACAAAAACCTGACTTCAATAAATCCATGAATACTTCAATGACAAAAACACCACAAAAAAATCCCACTAACGTCTTCCAAGATAAGAACTTTTACATTATTAATCTTGTGACATTAATGGGAATTTTAGGGGGAACACTTTTTAACCCCGTACTCCCAACCATACAAAATTTTTTCCATGTTTCTCTAGCTGAAGTTTCATGGACATCAACAATTTTTCAGTTACCGAGTGCCATTATCACTCCCATATTTGGAATTTTAGCTGATAGTTTAGGCAGAAAAGCCATCCTAATTCCTTCATTACTATTATTTGCCTGTGGTGGTGTGTTCAGCGGCTTGGCGTCTAATTTCATGAGCCATTTGGGATGGCGATTAGTGCAAGGTATTGGTGCTGCTAGCTTAGAGCCGCTACAAGTTACCATAATTGGCGACCTTTATCGCGGGAGAATGTTAGGTACTGTGATGGCATTTAATGCCAGTTTGATTGGTATTAGTGGGGCATTTTTTCCTTTAATTGGTGGTAAATTAGGTGGATTTAACTGGCGATATACATTTTTGTTAGCAGTCCTTGCTATTCCGCTGACATTCTTTGTTATCATCTTACTAAAGTTGCCAAAAAGGCAAAATAGCCCAGAAAAATTTAAACTCAAACCTTATTTAAAAAATACTTGGGCTAGCATTAATAAACGTCCAGTAATTGGGTTGTTGTTTGCGGTAATGTCTCTGTTTTTGTTGCAAACTTTATGTTTAACTTATATTCCTTTTTTAGCAACCGAAAAGTTTCATACATCAGAAACTGTGAATGGGGTTATCTTGGCTAGTATGTCAATTTTCCTTGCTCTCGTTGCTTCTCAATTAGGCAGGTTATTGCGGAATTTATCAGAAATTAAACTGATTAAACTCTCTTTTTTACTATTTGCGATCGCTCTCGTAATTCTCCCGATTATTCCTAACGTTTGGTTGTTATTGATACCCATGTTTTTACTGGGTGCTGCCCAAGGTATGGCTCTACCATCTTCCCAAGCACTATTAGCAGGGCTGTCTGCACAAGAATCTCGTGCGGGATTTATGGCGATAAATATGACAATTCTATCGTGGGGACAAACTCTAGGTCCATTTTTCGGCAGTATAGCTGTGGTAGTGGGAGGTATACAAGCAGTATTTTATGCTAGCGCTGTTTTTGCCTTAGTTTCATTTGCTATCTTCAATTATTTCCTCACTACTCAAGTCTTCAATTTCACCGCTAAAACCATACATCTTGGCAATTCATTTAGCACATCCGCAGTCACCGCGCCTCCAGATTTTGCATCTCCAACAATCTTGGAAATGCCGATTGTACATCTATTTAATACCCAAACTAACAAAACAATTATCCTACCAGAAAAGTTTGATATAGTTACTATTGGTAAGCCCAATAATCGCATTCCTCCAGATGTAGATATTTCTGATTTGCCAAATTCTGGACTTGTCTCACGGGTTCACGCTCAAATTCGCTTTGATGGACAAGATTACTATATTCAAGATATGGGTAGTGCTAACGGCACTCATATTAATAAATATCCTTTAATACCTGGAGTTTGGTATAAGTTAAAACCTGGTCTTAGCTTTAGTTTCGGATCGGCGAGAGACGATTACATTTATATTTCAGGTAGCCTAATTGACTGAGTTGATTAAAACAAGCGCACAGGTTGAGAATTCATATTGTTAACAATAGATGTTACCCGGTTAACCACAGAAATCATATACCGATAATCGGGTATTTCCCCGTTGGGCACATATCTCACATCTTCAATTAAAGTAAGAGGCGCTTCTTTCATATACTTACGAATCAATTCTTGACGATTTAGTTCTATTTTTGGCGAAATTAAAACAGCACCAGAGGGAACATTATGAGAGTCACTGAATAATATGCGAAACTCTACATTGCTGAATTTTGACCGATGTAAATTAAATTCTTCTAGAGACAAAGCACCAGCCGCAGCCTGATTATTTGCCACCAATTCTAGTATTGTTGACGGTGCGGGAGCAAATAAAATTTCTGCTAATGTTAAACCATAAAGGTGATACAATGGCACATAATAGCCAGTCGCCGAACCAAGTAAACCTAGGACAACTTTTTTACCCTGTAAATCTTGCAATTGTTGTAAATTACTATCTTGACGAACAATGAATATAGAGCGCATATTGCCATCTATCTGTAGCGAGAAAAGCGGTGAATATTGGTATTTATCTTTCGCCAATGCTGCCAAACCCGGAGTAGCAAAAACTAATGACCAAGAATTATACTTGATAAGTTCTACAGCTTTATTTTCATTAAAAGTTGGCTCAAATTGAATAATTGTCTTGGTCTTTTCTCCCAAATATTGACAAAAACGAGAAAATCTTTCTATTGATTGTTTTTCGTCTCCATAACTAATCGTCCCAACAATAAACTGCAATTCTTGATTGGATGTTGAGTCTGTTGCACAAGCTGCTAACGACGCTAACATCTGCAAAACAAATAAACGTCGTGAAAGTTTTGGTGACATCGACAGTTTTTAGTGAAGAAGACTGGGGATTATGGTCAAAATTGAGACATCAGTAAATTTGTGCTTGATTCCTCCCAAATTTTGTCATATTTTTCCAGAAATCACTGCCAATTTTACATTTTGTTACGTAGTTTTGTTTTTTATCGCCGATTTACTTATATACTAATTGAATATTGACACCCAAAAAAATATGAAGATTGGCACTAAAGTAAATATAATATTAATAATAGTTTTTATTGGTGGTCTTTTAATTAGCGGTACTGCCTTATCGATTGTACATCAACAAAACGCACAAAATGAGGTAAATTCTAAAGCCATAATTCTCATGCAAATGGCAAACTCTGTCAGAGACTACACAAATGATCGCGTACAACCATTGTTGTTACCGCTTCTGAATACTAAAGAACAGTTTATAGCCGAATCGATCCCAACATTTTCGACTAGAGAAGTGTTTGAGTATTTACGCAAAAATAAAGAATATGCTAATTTTATCTACAAGGATGCTACCCTAAACCCGATAAATTTACGAGATAAAGCTGACGACTTTGAAGCTAATATTGTCAACAAATTTCGCCAAGAGCGAGGCTTAGAAAGCCTGAATGGTTTCCGCAATGTATCTGGCGAGCAACTATTTTATAGTGCCCGACCTTTTGCAATCCGTCAACAGAGTTGCTTAAGCTGTCATACCACACCAGAGTTGGCTCCAAAAAGTCAAATAGTGACATATGGAAGAGAAAATGGTTATGGGTGGAAGCTCAATGATGTTGTGGCTACTCAAATTGTCTATGTTCCAGCAGAGAACATTTTTAAAGCTGCTCATCATGCGTCTGTTGTAGTGATAGTAGTTTTAGGGTTGATTTTTTTGGCTATAGTGATTGTGATCAATCTGTTGTTGAAAAAAACAGTTATACAGCGGATAAAAAGAATTTCTACAGTTGCAGAACAAGTCAGTATTGGAGATATGGATGCTAATTTTGACAAGCAAGATAAAGATGAAATTGGGGTATTAACACAAGCTATTAACCGGATGAAGTACAGTTTAGAAATTGCGCTTAAACTATTAGAAAATAATAATACAAATCTTCATTAGTAAGTAAGTCGGCGCAAATAATTATCACTGGTTTGTAGTTGCGCTTTAGCGCTATTCGCGCAGCGTGGCGAAAGCCAAGCGCAACTACAAGCCAAATATAGAGATTTTACTTTTCGTTACATAGTTTGGTTTTTTATTGGCGACTTACTTATGTACTTATTTTAATTGGCTCAACATCCGCTGTTCAAATTCTAAAGCCGTCTGTGGATCAGGAATTTTCGCTGCCAGCTGATTGACAAATTCTCGTGATGAAATTTGCGGGTGAGATTTCAAAACTTGTTGAATCATAAAATGAGCAACTGCTCCGATTAAAAAACCTAATTCTCGCTTACATTCACTGATAAACTTATCATTAATAATGGGTGTATCATCTGATTTTTTTGATGATGAGATGGCTACATCATCTAATATAGCCGTGGCTTGTAGCTGAAAATTTGCTTGATTTTCTGGTAAGACAAAAGTAGTTAATTTTTGGACTAATTCTTGAGAATTAGCTGCCTTTTTTAAATATTTGTTTAAAACAGTAGATGCAACTCTCCCGATTGATTGCTTTAACAATGTTTCCAGTTTTGTGTAATGTTCTGACTCTACTGATAAATTGAGTTGATGTTGTACTTGATCTACAAATTCAGCAACAGTCAGGGAGGCTGACTCCTCTGAAGAATGAGAAGGATATGGGAAGGAAGGTAATTTCTTATTTTCCTCAATTTTAGGTAATTCTAGCTGCGGTGCATTTGGAAAAATAGTCCCAATATTCCCTGGAAAAATATCAATTACTGCATGTGTACCAGATAGCCAGGTATGAAGAGTAATACCTTTGATTTGCAAAGTATTTTGTAATTCTGTAATCCATTTTACAACTGATAAACCAGCTTGGGGATTGGCTGCTAAAAGAGTTTCTAGAAGTTTTTGCGAACCTAATTCTGGCTCATCTGCTGTAGATGCAACAGCAATTATATATTGTCCATGCTCAGTCGTACTTTGCAAATCTTCTAGCCAATTTTCTAGGTAAGTAGCCCCATAACAATCAAGAATAATTATTTGTTGAATCTTACTAGCACGCCTTAATTCTTGTCTTAGCCAAGAACGACTCAAGCGCATTCCATCGCCTAAAATTAACCAAGCTTCTCCATCTTCAATTTCATCAATATACCCACGCAAGTACAATAAAGAAGTTGGTGTGTTTTTGACTATTGGCACCTCACACCAGAAACCATAGAAAGCAACAACAAAATTGTCATTGGTTTAGTAGGAGATACTGCGGCTCTTAATCTCGGACAAATTCAACAACTAAGCCCTTTTATTGAGCAAGTTATCCAAGTAAAAAAACCTTTTAAACGGGCTTCTTTAGAATTCCGCTATGGTGAACCTTCAGAAGTAGTTGTACCAACTCCTAACGGGGTAGTAACTTTTGGTCAAAATCATCCTTTAGTAATAGTAGCTGGTCCTTGTTCAGTCGAAAACAAAGATATGATTGTCGCCACAGCGGAGGTAGTCAAATCTACAGGCGCACAGTTTCTCAGAGGAGGAGCTTACAAACCTCGTACCTCTCCTTATGCTTTCCAAGGACATGGAGAAAGCGCCTTATACCTGTTAGCAAAAGCCAGAGAAGTTACAGGGTTAGGAATTATCACCGAAGTTATGGATACAGCCGACTTGGAAAAAGTTGCAGAAGTTGCAGATATAGTGCAAATTGGCGCCCGGAATATGCAAAACTTCTCCCTATTAAAAAAAGCCGGTGCTACAGGTAAACCAATTTTGTTAAAGCGGGGGATGTCTGCCACAATTGAAGAATGGTTAATGGCTGCAGAATATATTTTGGCTACTGGTAATCCCAATGTCATTTTATGCGAACGCGGTATTCGGAGTTTTGACCAAAAATATACGAGAAATACCCTTGATTTATCTGTGATTCCTGTATTGCGTAAGCTGACACATTTACCAATCATGATTGATCCTAGTCATGCTACAGGCTATTCCGAATATGTACCAACAATGGCAAAAGCAGCAGTAGCAACGGGCACAGATTCTTTAATGATTGAAGTTCACCCCAACCCAAAACAAGCGCTATGTGATGGCCCTCAATCTCTCACGCCTGGGGAATTTGTGGAACTGATGCAGGAAATTAATCCTCTGGCTCAATTCTTGAGTCGTGGTTCTAAATCACCGTTAACAACTGGGAAAATTCCTTCTGCAGCTTTGATATCTGCATAGTAATAGGACTTACACAACTAGCATAATTAGTAGAGTGCATCAGTAGATCAAATCCTGATGCTTTCCAAATTTAAACCTCGATTAAAG
>CAVYXS010000161.1:0-4525 GCA_963772205.1 uncultured cyanobacterium | reverse complement strand
CAAAACTCAGGCAGATTCCAAAGAGTTTTTACAAGGATTTCTGCCCACCTTGGAGGAAACCCCCGAAGACGGGAAGTTTTACTATGCCCTCCTTTCACTGACTTAAATATTTTATCTCAGAGTTTGCATGGTAGCCGTGTACAACTGGGGGCGCAAAATGTCCACTGGGAAGAAAATGGAGCCTACACTGGTGAAATTTCTGGCCCGATGTTGACAGAAATTGGTGTGCGTTTGTCATTGTCGGTCATAGTGAACGAAGGCAATATTTTGGCGAAACAGACGTAACTGTCAATTTACGCCTGAAAGCTGCGCAAAAGTATGGTTTAATTCCAATTCTCTGTGTAGGTGAAACTAAAGAACAACGAGATAGGGGAAAAACGGAATCGCTGATTATCAGCCAGCTAGATAAAGACTTAGTAGATGTTGATCAAAATAATTTAGTAATTGCTTATGAACCAATTTGGGCAATTGGGACAGGTGACACTTGTGAATCTACGGAAGCAAATCGAGTCATTGGCTTAATTCGCAGCCAGTTGAGTAATCCTCAATGTTCCGATTCAATATGGCGGCTCAGTCAAGCCCAATAATATTGATGAGATCATGGCTCAACCAGAAATTGATGGTGCTTTGGTGGGTGGAGCAAGTCTAGAACCTGAAAGTTTCGCCAGAATTGTCAACTATAAGTAGCTTTTGAAGCCGAAATGCAGAAAACAAGGAGACAAGGGGACAAAGGACAAAGAGACACAAGCAAAATCTTTCTCCCCATCTCCCCATACCTCGGCTTCTCTCGGTACAAGTCTCCCTACTTCCCCATCAGCCCCAAAATCTCAATTCAAATAGCATGATGATTCGCGATCGCTGTTTTCAATGGGGACAGCAAACTTATCTGATGGGCGTTTTAAATGTCACGCCTGATAGCTTTAGTGATGGTGGTGAATTTAACACTACCACTACTGCTTTAGCTCAAGCGCAAGCAATGGTAGCCGCTGGTGCTGATATTATCGATGTGGGTGGTCAATCTACTCGACCAGGGGCGGCACAAATAACTCTTACAGAAGAACTTGATCGGGTGCTGTCGGTGTTGCAAACGTTACGCCAAGAAATTGCCATACCGATTTCTGTAGACACAACTAGAGCGGCTGTAGCTAAGGCTGCTGTGTCCGCTGGGGCAGATATAATTAATGATATTTCTGGTGGCACATTTGATGCTGAGATGTTGCCAACAGTAGCCAGCTTAAATGTGCCAATTGTGTTAATGCATATACGGGGAATACCGCAAAATATGCAACAACTGACTAATTATCAAGATTTGATGGGAGAGATTTATAGTTTTTTGTTACAGCAAATTGTCACTGCAACTGCTGCAGGTGTTGACCAGGGAAACATCATTATTGACCCTGGTATTGGCTTTGCTAAAAATTATGAGCAAAATGTAGAAATTTTTCGCCGCTTGCGGTCATTAAAAGCGCTCAATTGCCCAATTTTAGTGGGAGCATCCCGTAAAAGTTTCATTGGTCGCATTTTAAACCAACCAGATCCGAAAGCACGGGTCTGGGGAACAGCAGCGGCGTGTTGTGCGGCGATTTTTAATGGTGCGGATATCCTCCGAGTTCATGATGTCAGAGAAATGCGTGATGTGTCGTTAGTTGCTGATGCACTATGGCGACAGTAGACGCTAGACTAACTAGCACCATGTTCGGAGTGTTTACCATTACCCTCGTGAGTTATAGACTGAGCAATCAACTCCTGAAACATTTCAGTAGAGTTGGCTGGATCGACAAACACAATTTTGGCATTATTACTTTCACCGAGTTTTTGGCTAGCCTGCACGTAATCTTGAGCGACAAGATACCGCAAAATTTCTTTACTTTCAGGATTAGCACGTAAAACTTCAGCAATTATCTGCACCGAGGTCACTAGTTCCTTCTGCTTTCTTAATCGCCGCTTGTCTTTCTCCTTCTGCAGCCGAAATTACCGCCCGTTTTTTGATTTCAGCGGCTCGTTCCTCTTCCATTGACTTCCGCACACTTTCGGGCGGGTTAATGGACTGAATATCTAACCGGAGAATCTCGACTCCCCAATCTAGAGTGATGGGATTCAATTGGTCTAATATAGCTCTGTCCATCTCAGATCTTGACATAGTAGTGTCCTCCAAGGTATTTTGGGCAATAATTTCTCGGAGTGTGGTTGTAGCTAGCTGTGTTAGCGCTCCTTGGAGATCGTCAATTCCATAAAAGCTTTTTTCTATATCTCTAATCCGCCAGTAGAGAATAGCGTCTACTTCCAGGTAAACACCATCTTTGGTGATCACATTTTGCGGCTTGATGTCTAAAAGCTGCTCTCTTGTTGTATCCTCCATCACAATCTGATCGACCAAGGGAACTATAAAGTTCAATCCCGGCTTAAGTTTGCGATGAAACTTCCCTAATCGTTCTACTAGGGCTTCATTCCCTTGATTAATCAACTTTGCAGATCCTAAGGCATAACCTATAAGGGCTAAGACTATAGCAATGATTGGTTCCATATATGCTCCTATTTAGCTGTAGACAACAGAAATTTTAGTTTAAAGGACATGGTACTACCTTGTCCTACCTTTAAGTCTAATGTTTTGAGTCTGTAATTTTAGAAACACTAGCAGCGATGTCTAATGACAACTAGCCGTGGATCTTCTGGGTCTTTTGTAGGCAGGACAATTTGACGGAACGCGATCGCTATTAAAGCACCTTGATTACACGCTGGCAAGGAGTGCTTTCGTCATTAACTTTACCGCGTCAAGGTACACAGGCTTGATCCTGAAGGTAGGTAGAACGGCGTGAATAATTCAAGGTTTGTAGTGGGGACTTTAGTCCTCTCTGAAGGGCTAGAGCCGCTTACTACAAGCGAGTTGAATTAAATTTTACATTACTTAATGTAGTTTGGTTTTTTCTCACCGACTTACTTATTTGGATTCAGTCCATTAAGAGTAATTAGGGACTTCCAACAAATAAATTATCCAATCTTGTGGGGTGGACATCCAGGCATTGGCTTCGGGTGGGCGTCTCGCCCACCCCACAAGAAATAATTAAGTATTTTTTTATTTGTCAGTCCCTTACTTGACTACAAAACCCAACCAAGGTTTAATATTTCCAGGTAAATCAGGATTGAGGCGTAAGGGTATTGCCGATGTAGACAGAGATTGGGCGTAAGCTGGTGTCAAAAAGGGTTGGTAAATTTTTGCTTCTGGTGTGAGTTGTTTCACAAACGCTAAACTGATACCACGAATCAACAGACGTAGCGAATTGGTTTCTTCGCCGCGCTTTTCTTTAATAATGTTGGTAGCAGCTGACACCGGATACGCCGGATCGCTGACACTCATGTGAGTACCACCAATAGCTGTTACCAAATATTTGATACCCCTAATTTGGGCAAAAGGTGCTATTTGATGCTTGAGCGGTGGCGTCAAAGAGTCTTCAGTGCCAGTTAATATTAAGACTGGGTTAGTAACTTGCGAAAGACCGTTTTTGCCAAAAAGTTTACCGACGAGGGGATTTAAGGCGATCGCACTTTTAACCCGCTCATCTTTTAATTGGATTTTTGTCTCTTTTAAAGAAGCTGCCGCACACTGTAACCAATCACCGGGAGATTCGCTCAAGGACAGAGAAGTTTTGCAGAATTTTCGCAATTCCCCCAAGTCTAGTTCGCCACCAACGAGAGCTAAAGCGGTATAACCTCCTAAGGAGTGACCAATTACAGTTACTTTCTCAGTATTTAATTTTCCCTGGAGTTTTCCAGATTGAGTATTGAGTTTTGCTAGTTCATTGAGCAAAAAGCTGATATCTTTTGGGCGCTCAATAAATTCTGTAGCTGGTAGGAGTTGAGCTAAGTTGGCTTGTGCTGAGGCTTGATTGACAGCAATCACATTACTACCAGGATGTTCAATCGCCGCCACGGTGATCCCGTGGGAAGCTAGATGACGCGCCAAATAGCTCAAAAATTTGCGGTTAGCGCCAAAGCCGTGGGAAATGACAACTAGCGGTGCTTGTGCGTCGCCTTTACCCCAATAAATGTCTACAGGGATGATGCGGTTGCGTTGTCTGTCTTGGAGGGTGAGTGTCTGCTGCTGAACGGCTTCTTTCCCTGCAGCGGCGGGATCAAAACTGGACTGAAATTTTGTGTTGCTATTGACTAATAACTCTCGTGATAACAAAGCGCCAATAGCTTGACTTTGCAAGTTGTTGGCATTAAATTCCAGGGCTATTTGCATAGCTTTGGTCGCATCTATAGTTACATTATCCCCTGGATAGGCTTGCAAGAAGCCAACTACAGTTAAACCGTTAACTTGACGAAGACTCAGGTTGATAGCTGTCTGGAGGCTTTCTACTGTGCTACCTGGGATAGCTACACCTAAGGATGTAATGAATTTATTCCCAGTAGGCGATCGCATCAGCTCATCCACGAATTTATCCGCCACTGCTGGATCTACTTGTAAACGCCGATTGAACAATTCGCGAATTAGCAATACGTACTCGTAGTCGAGCCAATAAAG
>CAVYXS010000160.1:0-19789 GCA_963772205.1 uncultured cyanobacterium | reverse complement strand
ATGATTAGTATGCAAAGGCCCGGCCGGCGGTTAGTGATTTAGCCGTTTGAGCAGATACGGTCATGATGAAATTCAGCCCCGCCTCAATTCAGTCGATCAAGTCAATCAGCCAGCGCGTACTGACCATTTATTGGAACAGGCTTGCTGGGCGTCGCTCTTTTCATCAATTGCGGAGTTCGATCCTGAACCAAGATTACACGACCCAAAGCAACTGGTAATATGGGCTATCGAAGACGCCTTCGGCCAGCGACGCTTTCGAGCATTATACCAAGGCACTAATGTAGTGGAAGTATTCAGCTCCTCCTGGGCCGGGAGAACGATGGACGAAGTTGTCCCAGGGCCACTGAAGTCTTTTTCAATCGACGGGGCGAACGAATGCGCGGCAACCGGTTGCGCGATCTACACGGTCTTCGCCACTTTCGATGCGAACGGGCATCGGGTGGATTGCGAGCGGCTTTTGTTGCCACTTGGTGAAGGATCTACAGTGCAGCAAATGGTCGGCTTTCGTTACAGCTGATCAGCGTTAAGGGCGAATTTGAACGAAAGAGCGTCCTCAACAAGTTTGAACTCTGTCGCAAGTGTGCTTTTGTCGATATTGTCCCAAACCAGGAATTTCATCTAAACGCGATCGCGTTAATTTATCACTACGTTGCTGACGATGAAAACTCACAGCAAATCGGTGTGCTTCATCCCGTAATCGTCGCAATAACTGGACTCCTGGTTGTTCTGCGTCAGTTTCTAAAGGTTGGGATTCTCCTGGTAAAAAAATCTCTTCGCGCTGCTTGGCTAAACTGACAACTCGCAAGTCTTCTAATAAGTTCATTTCTTGCAAGACAGCGACAACTGATGATAATTGACCTTTACCACCATCAATCATAATTAAATCAGGCCAGTCAGAATTACCAACTCTGGATAATTTTGGATCTTCCCCATACTTGCGAAACCGTCGCTGAATTACTTCCGCAAGACTGGCGAAATCATCAGAGTGTCCGATGGTGACGGTGGGATTTTTAATTTTGTAGTGACGATAGTATTGTTTAGCGGGTAAACCATCAATAAATACAACTTGAGAAGCTACTGCATTTGAACCCTGAATGTGAGAAATATCATAACCTTCGATGCGGTGAGGTATTTCAGCTAAATCGACAATAGCGGCTAAATCTTGCATGGCTTGATGATTGACATCGCCCAATTTTTGCATTCTTTGTAATTCATACTGGGCATTTCGCTCTACCATCTCAATCAATTCTGCCTTAGTTTGCCGCTGGGGAGCGACAATCGTCACTTTTTTCCCTTTGCGCTGAGTCAAGACATCCGCTAATATCTCCCCATCAACTAATTCGTGCTGTACCAAAATTTCTGTAGGAATTTCTACAGCATCGGCGGTTTGGTAATGTTCTTCTAAAACTCGTTGTAAAATGGCTCCAAGTTCTGCATGAGCATTGGCGACAAACGCCAAGCGTCCTACCAATTGCCCAGCCCGAATCTGGAATAATTGAATGCAGGCGTGTTGTGCATCAGCTGCCAGAGCGATCGCATCCCGTGAAACTGTATCATTGGGTAGGGAAACTTTTTGATTTGCTGTCAGCGATTGTAAGCCAGTAATTTGATCACGAATTCGCGCTGCTGACTCAAAGTTTAGCACCTCGGCGGCTTTTTCCATTTGTTGAGTCAAAATCTCAATCAATTCCTGAGTTCGCCCTTGGAAAACCATCGCCACCTTTTGCACGATTTTGCGGTATTCTTCTGGTGAAATCAGACTGTTGACATACACCCGGACAGCGACCTAAATCATAATTTAAGCATGGACGGTCTTTAAATAGTGGTTGAGGTCGTTGTCGTAGTGGAAAAATGCGCTTACATAGATGTAAAATTTCTCGTAATAGACCAGAATCTGTATAAGGTCCGTAAAATTTATCTTTTTCTTTGCCTAATTGACGTTTACGAGTAATGAAAATTCGCGGATAGTCTTGTGACCAAGTAATGCAGACATAAGGGTATTTTTTATCATCTTTCAACAGTACATTAAAGTATGGCTGGTGTTGCTTAATCAAATTAGCTTCCAACACCAAGGCTTCGGCTTCGGTATCAGTGACAATGAATTCAATTTCTGTCACTTGTTTCACCATTGTGGCGATGCGTTGGGTTTTGTGATACGCATCGCGGAAATAGGAACGAACACGCGATCGCAGCTTGCGCGATTTACCTATATAGATAATGCGATCGTCTCCATCTCGCATGAAATAAACACCCGGTTCCGGTGGAATTTCCGCTAGACGGTTTTCTAGGCGTTCTGGATCTTTAATCAGTGTCTGAGCAGATTTTGTCACAGCCAAAAAATAGGTAATTTTTTCAATCTACCTCTTTCTATTTTAAGGAAAATAACATTCCCTATGGCCAAAAACTCCATCCCCTTGTGGGTGGAGTTTTTCATATAGCGGTTCTCATTCTGATGAGGTACAGTATTATATCGCAAGGTGTAGGGGCACGGCACTGCTGCGCCCCTACGGGTGTACGTCACTAGGTCGAGAAATGCTATATACAACAAGAAGCTAATTCTGTTTCAATGGTTAGCATCAATTCTGTAAGATTTATCGGTTTGACAAAATAGTGAGAAGCTCCTAAATTTATCGCTCTTTCTTGTTCACTTTTAAAAGCAAAACCTGAAACTACGATAATCGGTATCTTTGATAATTCCGGTTTTTGTTGGATTTGTTCTAGTAGTAAATAACCGTCAATATCTGGCAATTTCAAATCTAATAATATTAACTCCGGCTGAAATTTTTCTACTGTTGAAAATAACGCCGATCCAGATGACAAGCTTTGGATATCATATCCCAAGTAACTTATATAGTCACTCAGCAACATTCTATTGACATCATCGTCTTCAATTAGCAAAATTCGGCTAATATGCTGCGATTGTAATGGTCGATATATCGGGAGTAATTGTGCTGTCATTGTTACCCATTCTCTGAGTCAAACGTCAATAGTTTATTTCAGGGACTCTAGCCAAGCTCCAATGTGTCAGAGGATGTTTGAAAAGTAGGCGTTGCTAACCAAAACCTCCCAAACCAAAACCTCCTACCCCCATTACCTAGAATAAATGGGGGTTTCAAAGCCTCTCTCCAAAGAGTTGAGAGGCATGGAAGCGAGATTTTTAGTATATTTTACGACTTGTCAAACAACCTCTCAGATGAATAAAAAAGTTGATTATGAAACACAGTCAAATTATGAAGAAATTATGCTTAAAAATACTATCTTATCATCTATTTTTAAGAAAAATTTAAGATTTTTACGTCAATTTTTTTTAATTAATTATGAAGTACCCTGACTAGCTGATTTTCATGAAGTGATGGTTGCAGTTATTTGCTATTGAGAGCGTCAGTAATTTGGTCTAGCTGTTACGCAACAGATAAATGGGAAATTTTTTCAATTATTCTCACTAAAGGAACTGCGAAATTCTGTCCACAGCGGTTTCTAACACAGATGGCTGATGTACTAAAGCAAAGCGAACATATCCTTCCCCAGATTTACCAAAGCCAGCACCAGGAGAAGTAGCCACTCCGGTTTTTTCAACTAGTTGGGTACAAAATTCTAGAGAGTTGTGACTCCAAGGTGATGGTAATTTTGCCCAGATGTACATTGTCGCCTGGGGAGTGGGAACGTACCAGCCAATGCGGTGTAAAGCGGTGATGAAAGCGTCGCGACGGTGGCGAAAGGTAGTTACAGCCCGCTTCTGTGCCTGGCTTGGGAACCTGTTAAAGCGGCGATCGCCCCATTCAAAATTCCCCGATACTGATTAAAATCAACGGCGGCTTTTACCTGACGTAGGGCTTGAATTAACTGGGCATTGCCGATAGCATAGCCAATGCGGAAGCCGCCCATATTATAAGATTTGGAAAGGGTAAAAAATTCAATTGAGACGCTTTTATCTGGGTCAGCTTGCAGTATTGAGGGGACGAGGGATGGGGAGATGGGGAGAAAGTTGTCTGCTTGTCCCCAGCCCCCAGTTTCCCCAAATACCAAATCTACATAGGGAAAATCGTGAACTAGGACGATATTGTGTTGCTGACAAAAAGCCACAGCTTCCTTGAAGAAAGATAAAGGTGCGATCGCAGCGGTGGGATTGTGCGGATAGCTTAAAACCATCATCCGCGATTGTGCCAAAACAGACGCAGGAATATCAGCCAAGACTGGTAAAAAATCGTTTTCTTCCCGTAGTGGCATCGGATAAATTTGACCACTAGCTAAGTAAACTCCCCCAGCATGAGAGGGGTAACCCGGATCGAGTAACAGAGCAAAATCCCCTGGATTGAGCAATGCTAGGGGTAAATGGGCTGTACCTTCCTGGGAACCAATCAGGGGTAAAACCTCGGTTTCGGGATCGACTTTTATCCCAAATTTTTGTTCGTACCAATTGGCTGCGGCTTGACGAAACCCAAGGGTGGCGTGAAATAGCAAGTAACCGTGGGTACTTTGATCGTGGAGAGACTGCGCGATCGCCTTAATCACATGTTCTTCTGCTGGTAAATCAGAAGATCCCAAAGATAGATCAATTATCTCTCTACCAGCAGCCAAAGCCACTGCTTTGGCATTGTCCATTACAGCAAATACATTCGATTGCAGGGGTTGTAAACGCTTTGCAAACTGCATGTTAGTTAGTTGTTAGTTGTCAGTTGACAGTTGACGGTTAACGGTTGACAGATATCCGCATCTTGCCATCCTTACCCTGCAACGTATTATGTTAAGTGCGTACTTAGAAGATCGCGTAATTTCTCTTTATTGATGACTCCCTCAGTGGATAGCAACAACTCTTGACCTTTAATTAGCCTGAGGGCGGGGACACCTTCCACCCCGTACCGCTTGACAGTGACTGGGTTAGGGTCAATTTCAATTTTAACGATTTTGAGGCGATCGCTATATGAGGTAGCAGCTAAATTAATTACTGGCGACATCAATTGACAAGGCCCACACCAGGAAGCCCAAAAGTAAAGCAATACTGGTAGATCGGCGTTCAAAACTTCGGTTTCAAACTCCGCATCAGTTATGGTGATTACACCCTTACTCATCGCAGTCTCCATCAGTTGGCATCGTTCAAATTTGGCACACACAATACTTTATCCCAAAGTGAGTGCCAGTGGTCAGTGGCTAGAACAAACTGGGGGGATGAGGAGAAATGACAACTGACAATTCATGCAAAATCCCACAACCAAAAGGCGTGGGACTCGCTTAAATAAGTTATTTGCAAATTTTATAATTGATCCAATTGCTTACGCAGAGCTTCCAACTCAGAATCTACTGGTTCAGTTGATTTGGGAGGAGTGGTTGGTTGTTGGGGAGGTAGTATGGGTTGATTAGGTGGCGTAGCGGGTGCTAGGGAGGCTTTTAAAGCTGCCAATTCATCATCAACATCGCTACTACCTTCCAAACGTGCAAACTGGCTTTCTAAATCAGCACCGGCTAACTCTGCTTGGGATTGGGCACGGGATTCTTGGATCAAGACTTTTTCTTCCATCCGCTCAAAAGCTGACATTGCACTGCTGGTATTCATGCCACTTACCATGCCTTGGAGTTGCTCTTGGGCTTTGGCGGTAGTAATCCGGGCTTTGAGCATTTCTTTTTTGGTCTTCGCCTCAGAAATCTTGCTTTCCAGCTGGATTAAGTTGCGCTTGATGGTTTCTACCTGAACGTTTTGTTGATCCAGGCTAGCTTTGAGGGCGGCACCTGTTTCAGTATAAGTTTTTTTACGTTCCAAGGCTTGTCTTGCTAAGTTTTCATCGCCTTTTTGCAGAGCTAGTTGGGCGTTACGTTGCCACTTATTGATTTCATTTTGGGCATCATTATACTGTTTTTCAGTGCGTTTTTGGGCAGCGATCGCTTGAGCTACTCCCTGACGCAGCTGTACCAAGTCTTCCTGCATTTCCAGGACAGCTTGCTCTAGCATTTTTTCAGGGTCTTCGGCTTTATTTACTAGATCGTTGAGATTAGCACTGACTACTCGTTTAATGCGATCGAATAATCCCATAACTTTGTTTTTCCTTTTGTAGTTTACGCGCTGTGTTGGACAGTTAGCTTTTTTACTGTTTTATAGCTACCTATTTCAATGTAATCTTTTCGGCTTAGAACAGTACCTCCCAACACCCCTTAATTGTTAAGATATACTCGAATTTAGGTAATTGCCCAATTCTTAAGGAGCTTGATTTTTGGATCACTGCTGTGAAAGGTGGGTATTTTTCATAGGTGTGAGTTCAGAATCAATATCATGAGTAGATTCTAAGGCGGTAAAGCGTTGTTGTAAGTCGTCGCCACCAAGTTGAGTCATAGCCTCTGATTTAGCTTCTTGGAGCAAAACCTTTGCTTCCATGCGTTCAAAGGCATTCAGACTGCTGGTGGTAGCCACTCCGTTCATCAGTTCCTGGAGGTGAAAAGACGCCTCGGCTGAACGGGAACGGGCTATATACATATCTTTTTTGGTTTTCGCCTGAGCTATTTTTAACTCTAGTGTCTGCATATCCTGTTTTAATTTACTCACCAAATCCTTTTGCTCCTGGATCTGATCAAACAGAGCGGTGGCGGTTTCTTGGTAAACTCGGCGTTTAGTGAGAGCAGATCGTGCTAAAGTTTCATTACCTTGTTGCAATGCCAG
The DNA here is from genome assembly GCA_963772205.1 of uncultured cyanobacterium. Lineage (GTDB taxonomy): Bacteria > Cyanobacteriota > Cyanobacteriia > Cyanobacteriales > Nostocaceae > Gloeotrichia. The sequence continues at coordinate 13,143 of CAVYXS010000160.1, read as the reverse complement.
TTGAGCGCGGCGATACCATTCCTCTGCGGTAGACTGGGCACCTTGTAGCTGTCTTTCGGTGCGTTTTTGGATAGCGATCGCTTGTGCCACTCCCTGACGCAATAGCACCAGATTTTCTTGCATTTCCAAAACTGTCTTTTCCAGAATCTTTTCTGGATCTTCCGCACTGGCGATTAAACTATTGACGTTAGCGCGAATTACCTGCACAATACGCTTCATTACTTCCATGTCGGGTCTGGTACTCCATTCACTTTTTGCCGATGATTAGTAGTCCACCCAAGGAATGATGCTTGGTTTGTAGTTAGGACTTTAGTCCTAAAAAAGCGATAAATCGCTGACTACATACTCAGCATTGTTGATGTGGCAGACTACTAGGTAGGGTAATACTGACAACTTAGGGTTGCTGAACCCGTGCTTTAATTCCCTTTGCTTGTAACTGTTGTAGATACTGCTGTACTTCCTCTTTAGTCTTCAACGCACCCAGATAAATCAATTTGTTGTCGAGTGATAAATAAGCATCGGGAATGACTTGCCGTGCCTTGGAGAAAGCGCGATCGCCTTGATTATCCATAACTATATGATACAATCCATCACCTGGTGGTTTAATTTGTGCGACTTTTGTTTTGGGGTTGAGGGGGGAATTTAAAGTAGCCAAGGGTGGAACCGGTGGTACTGGTTTACTGGTAGTTGGATTTGCAGGTTTTTCGATGGTATCTGGGTTGGGTAATGCTGTTGCTGGTGCTTGCAGTTTTGGTTTTAAGACTACTACATCATTTTGGTTTGTTACGTCTGGAAATTCTTTGGCGGCTAGATTGGGATATTTGGGTATAGGTCTAAGTTCTGGCTCTGGTTTTTGTGGTAAATTACTCTGGGTCTTGCCAGTATTATTGGGAGTTGAGGACGAGTTGCCGTTGAATAATTTGCCGATATTCAACTGTGATAAGACTTTGGGATTGAAAAATACGTAACCTAAAGACAGACTCGCTACTAATAGCAGCAACATGGAACCAACACCCAAGGGTGATAGCAGACTGTCATCAGAATTACTTGGCTTTCTCGTTGGCGGCTGTCCCTCTGTCAAACTTCGTAGCAGTGCTTCACTGGATTCCAAATAATCATCTGGTGGTTTCGGACTATCATCTGACGGGTAAGAATTTTCATTCTGGGTAACTTTAATCCCCGCAGGCACTATGCTGCTGGTAGAGTTGGGCGCAGTCCAACGAGTTTCTGTGTTACTAGCTGAGGCCAGATGGAGATTATCGAAGGACTCAGTGTTGACTGTAGCTGGCGCTGATTCTTCTTGAGGAGTATAGGGTAAAGAGACAGGCGGCGTGTTGGCTTTAGTTTCTGTTGCTGATGGCTGAGTTTTGTCAGATATGGTAGTGATAGCAGTCAACGGCGGTGATGGACTACTGATGTTACTCCCTAGACGGGTTTGGTTAATTGTCCTCGTGCCAGTTCGTGTGCGTCGGTATCGGGCTAACTCTTGATCTAGCTGTACTTCTAAACTCGCCAGTGCTGTAGCTAGTGCTGGCTTGAGAGCAGATGTTTTAGACGATTGAGTGCCGGAATCTATCAGGGGGTTTTGACTCATTGCCTCTGGGCCTCAAACATGGATTGCTAGATTAATTTGGGATACATTTGTGCCAATATTAGCGAAAATTATCTAGTAGTCCACCAAAGGTACAATGCTTGGTTTGTAGTTTACCCCTCCGGGGATCTTGCTACGCGGAGCGTCTGTCTACGACACGCTCCGCGTGAAGCCTGCGGCATAGCTCCGCTTACGCGTAGCGTCCCGCTCTTAACGCAGAGAGGACTTTAAACCACATCTATTTTGAGAACCATAGTTGTTCATACGTAGTGGGAGCAGCGTTCGACTGAGGGCTCACGCCGTACCCCTTCGGGGAAGCAAGCTGCGCGTAGCGTCCCGCACTTAAGTCTTGCTCCCTGGTGGTAGCGGGCTTTTCGGCCCGCACTACTCCAGTTTTCAAAATGGACGAGGTTTAGTCCTAAAACAGCGATAAATCGCTGACTACATACAAAGCAAAGTTTGTGTGGTGAACCACTAATACATAGATCCCAGAACTAAGCTCAATTTTGGCATTTGTTTAGCAAGATGTCGTTTAAATCTATTAATCATATTTTAAGTCTTCTGGAACAACAGGCTCAATGGCAGGAGCAACCCTTTCAACTCTTACTCCGCTGTTGGGCAGATGTTGTTGGCGCAGTGGTGGCTACTCATGCTCGACCATTGTCGATTCAGCGCGATGTTTTGCGGGTAGCAACTTCTAGCGCTGCTTGGGCACAAAATCTCACCTTTGGACGCCAGTCCCTGCTGGTGAAGTTGAACGCCAAACTACCTACCCCTTTGGTGGATATTCGCTTCTCTACTAATGGTTGGCAACTGCAACCAGAGACAGAATACCAGGAACTGGAGGTTTTGCCCCATGATCATCCTAGCTACTTAGGTGATGTAATTAGTTCTGCACCTAAAGACACAGCGATTACTGACTGTGCGATCGCTGCTTTTGAGAACTGGGCTAAGGCAAACCAAGTGCGATCGCATGGTTTACCCCTTTGTCCCCAGTGTCAATGTCCCACACCACCAGGGGAACTCCAGCGCTGGGGTGTTTGTTCCTTCTGTGCTGCCAAGCAGTTCTCTAGCAGTTTGTAACAAGAAGCAATAAATGTCAGATAATTTACTATTAAATTATGCCCATTGTCTATACACAAAACAGCAAAATTTACCTATAAAGTTACACTGTAATGGTGAAAATAAAAACCAGCTTCAATCTAAAGTATTATTTTTATCCTTGATCCCCAATACGTTTTGTCCAAAAACAGTATGTATACACTCTAGGGATCATTTACAAATATAACAACAATCTAAAAACATCATAAAGGTAATTTTTGACTGGGGATCGCTGTAACCTATATAAAATCATGGGTTTGTGGCTTTAGTACGTATTTATATCTAGATGCAAAATATAAGCACATAAATTCGCCCTAAATGCCACTAAAAGAAAGATGAACCCAAATGAAACCCATTAAATTTTTGACATCTGCCTGTCGCTATTGTCGTCATTATCAGCCAGAGGGACGCCGTGGGGGAATGTGCCAACAGTTGGGGGCGCCAGTTCAAGCTAGTTGGAAAGCTTGCTCTTTGGCTCTTCCACCTTTTGCACCTTCTTGGGAAAATTTGGAAGATGCTTGGAGTTTACCGGTTGCAAGACCAGTTATAGTTTCTTCTGGGTCTCTAGTTTCAGATTTAGACAATACAACTATTGTTCCTGTTGAAGAAACTGTTACCTGTACTTCTGAACAGACACAAGCAGAGACAGTGTGCATTTAGTGAGCCATATTTTTTCTAACTCACTTTGTAGTCTATTTTAAATTAAGATTTGCCTTGAAAATTTCCGGTGGTTAAAAAATCGCAGCTTGTTAAAAGGTGCGATTTTTGCAATTCTAAGGTAGCCAAGGGAAATCGCGAAAATTGGGTGGACGCTTTTCGAGAAAGGCTTGTTTACCTTCAGATCCCTCTTGTGTCATGTAATAAAGTAAAGTAGCGTTGCCGGCAAGTTCTTGTAAACCAGCTTGTCCGTCACAATCGGCGTTGAATGCTGCTTTGAGACAGCGAATTGCAATTGGACTTTTGTCTAAAATTTCTTGTGCCCATTGAATACCTTCGGCTTCCAGTTTTTCTACTGGCACAACACAATTAACTAAACCCATTTCTTGTGCTTGTTTGGCATCATATTGACGACAAAGAAACCAAATTTCTCGCGCTTTTTTTTGTCCCACGATGCGGGCGAGATAACTGGCGCCAAAACCACCATCAAAACTGCCGACTTTGGGGCCAGTTTGTCCAAAAATGGCGTTATCAGCAGCAATGGTTAGGTCACAAATTAAATGTAAAACATGACCACCACCGATCGCATACCCAGCTACCAAGGCAATCACTACCTTTGGCATCGAACGAATCAGGCGTTGCAAGTCTAGAACGTTTAAGCGGGGTGTACCGTCGTCATCTACATAACCAGCGTGTCCCCGCACGCTTTGATCACCACCAGAACAAAACGCATATTTGCCATCAGTATGGGGTCCTGTTCCTGTAAATAGCACAACGCCTATAGTAGTGTCTTCACGGGCATCAGAGAAAGCATCGTAAAGTTCAAAGACAGTTTTAGGCCGGAAAGCATTGCGTTTGTGGGGACGATTGATGGTAATTTTAGCAATACCATCAGTTTTTTGATACAGAATATCTTCGTAAGTTTTGGCTGTTAGCCAGTCGATTTGCATGGAAATGAAATCCGCTGTTGTGCTTGAGAATTTGATCGCGGACGTAGAAGGGATTGTTAAGATTGGTGTCTTAAAGCGTTTCTCGTCCTAGTACATAGATAAGGGTACAACAATGTTCCCTACACCTCGCGATACAGAAATGTTGTACCCCATCTGCATGGGAACCGCCATAAACTATTACAATCAGTTAACAGTTGACTGATATTTAAGTTGGTGTGGAGTAATAATAATGCGGCGGGACTCCATCTTTTACAAATTGTTCAAGCAATTTCCAGGATTGTTGTTTGAATTGGTAGACGAACCACCCCCAGAAGCAACTGGGTACCAATTTGAATCGGTCGAAGTGAAAGAAACAGCATTCCGGATTGATGGCGTGTTTCTACCTCCCGCTAATGCTTCTACCAAAATAGTCTTTTTTGCTGAGGTGCAGTTTCAGAAGGACGAAGACCTATATCATCGCTTTTTTAGCGAATTGTTTTTGTTTCTCTATCGCCACTCTATCCGTTACGATGATTGGTTTGGAGTCATAATTTTTGGTTCTCGCAGTCTGGAACCTGCCAACTCAACGATTCACCGCGCTTTGTTAGAAAGTGGTCAAGTGCGGCGAGTATATCTTGATGAGTTGGGGGATTTACGACAACAACCCTTGGGATTGGGGTTGATGTTGCTAACGACTGTTACTGCTGAAACAGAAGCTGTGGAAGCGGCTCGATTTTTGCTGGAACAAGCACAGGAACAATCTGAACAAGCCATAATTGATTTAGTGACCACGATTATCTTCTACAAGTTTGCTAACCTGAGTCGAGAGGAGATTGCAGCAATGTTAGGATTGAATTTGGAAGACCCAAGAGCTATTCGCGAAGCAAAAGAAGAAGGACGGGAAGAAGGACGGGAAGAAGGACGGGAAGAAGGACGGGAAGAAGGACGGGAAGAAGAAGGGCGATCGCTCATTCTGCGACAATTAAAACGGCGATTTGGTAAGCTGACCAATGAACTACAGCAACAAATTCAGGCGTTGTCGCTAGAACAGTTGGAAGCTTTGGCTGAAGCTTTGTTGGATTTTTCTACTCTTGCGGATTTGTCAGGGTGGTTACAAGGTCAAGTTAGAGGGTAAATTTCACGCAGAGGCGCAGTACCGCTTCGCGGAACCCGCAGGGTGGCGCAGAGGAGTAATAAGAGCGATCGCACTATTTTAAAATAATATCCGCCGCAAATTTCGGTAAGTTCTCTTTTCGCCACTTCGCGTCTATTTTCCTATTTGTCCTTATCTCTAAAACTCGAATCCCTTGATTTGGAAGTGGGTTTAGTCTTTGTTGTAACTGCTCCCAAGATATAATCAATTCATGCTCTACACTATAGGTCGCGCACAATTGAGCAAAATCGATATCTTGCGGTGTACCAAAAAATTCTTCAAATGGTGGCTCAAATTTGGCAATGGGTAACATTTCAAAAATCCCGCCACCATTGTTGTTAATTAACACAATTGTCAGGTGTCCAATAAACTTATTTCTGATTAAAAATCCATTGGTGTCATGCAATAGCGCTAAATCGCCTGTCAACATGACGCTAGTTTGATGACGGTGGGCAATTCCTAAAGCTGTGGATAGTGTACCATCAATACCATTGGCACCACGGTTAAAATGCGATAGCAGTTCTAAATTATTCGGTTTCCAGAAAAATTCTACATCCCGCACGGGCATACTGTTGGAGATAAATAACGGTGTTCCCGGTGCTAGTGTCACAGAAAGTAGCCAAGCAGCTTTACTTTCAAATAACTCTTCCATTGTCCCCATAGTTTGGTCAATAGCAGCCCTAACTTTACTTTCCGCATTACACCACATTTGCAAATATTCAGCAGATGAGGCAAAAAATTCTGTACTTGCGTCCCATCCCCCCATCTCTTCTACCCCAATTCGCAGATGAATTGTCCTCCCATGTAGGGGATCGAGATTTTGGTAACTGGGATCAATTATCCAGCGTTGTGGTTGGGTGGTATTTATCCAGGTACGCAGTTCTTTGCTTGTAGGCATATCACCTATTTGAATTACTATTTTAGGTGCTAGCTGTTTTGCGAGTTGGGGATTTCGTAAAATTAGGTCATAAGTGGAAATTATATAGGGGTTGAGGTGAGCATAATTTCTCACGGGGGAAAGTCCCTCTGCGAGGACTGGCCATTTGAGGGTTTGGGAAAGTTGGGCGATCGCTCTACAATATTCCTGTGGTTGCTGCGGTTGAGCTACACCGGCGATGATGATTCCTTGGTCAGATTGTAACCATTCTTGGAGAATGGGGAATGGGGAATGGGGAATGGGGAATAGGGTTGTGTTTCTGACTCCACTAAAGAATTCTTCTGGGTTAAATTGTGACAGCAATATTTCTAGAGAGGTTTGATTAAGTATCTCTGGGTGGGGAATAGGGGCTAGGGGGTCACGAAAGGGTATATTCAGATGTACTGGCCCCTGGATGGGATTTAAGCAACGCTCCCAGCTATGAATTACAGTTTGCCGCAAATAAGCTAGCATTCCCATGTTTGGGGAAGGTAAGGCTAATTCTGTTTGCCAGTTTGGGTAATTACCATATAATTTCAACTGATCTATTGTTTGTCCAGAGTGACAATCTCGCAATTCTGGTGGTCTATCGGTGGTTAATACTAATAGGGGTACGCGACTTTCTTTGGCTTCAATGACTGCGGGGTAAAAGTTCGCCCCTGCTGTTCCAGAGGTACAAACGAGTACGACGGGGTGTCCTGTAGCTTTAGCTTGTCCCAAGGCGAAAAATGATGCGGAGCGTTCATCTAGAATGGAAATGGCTTCAATATCGGGACAATGCTGGGAAAAAGCGACTGCTAGAGGTGTGGAACGTGAACCAGGACAAATGACAGCACAGGTTAATCCTAGGCGCTTGAGTGTTTCTGTAAAGATATCAGCCCAAACTTGATTAATATTTGTAAAGGCGATCGCCATCAAAGCCAACTCAGTTACTACACAATTTTAGATTTTAATTGGAAGTCGGCGGGAAACTCCATCCCCAGGTGTCTGTAGAAGGATAGCCGCCCGCCGACTTAGGGCATAGGGCGACAGGCGCCGGGCATTGGTGGCTAGAACTCAGTCTCATCTCTAAACAACACTATATCGGTTCTTAGTTGGATGCCTGACAAATTATATCGTCGCGTGTAGGGGCACGGCATTGCCGTGCCCTTACGAGTGTATTGGACTCAACCGATAACCCCTATAGTGTTCCACCACATTGAGTTTTTTTGATTTGAAGTTCATTGACACACCTCGCCAAATCGCTGAAACCCTATGTTTTTCGTTGAGGTGTGTCGATGGTATACTGGGTAAGGATTTGAGGTATATTAAGTTTTTTTGATTTGAAGTTCATCGACACACCTCGCCAAATCGCTGAAACCCTATATTTCTCGTTGAGGTGTGTCGATTGCTTACACAGTAAGGATTTAAGGTATGTGTCTTGCTAAATTTTGCGCAACATATATAATGTTTTCTAGAGGTGCGTCGATTTGCAGGCTGAAACCCTTACGGGGCTTGGGCTGCTAGACGAACTCCCTCCCGATTTGGTTAAATCGGAATTAATGGAAACCCTCTTAGGGGTTGCACCGTTGAAACTAGCATGGTGTTATGCCTCTCCCGATTTGGTTAAATCGGAATTAATGGAAACTATTTGTCAATCGATACATCGTGCGCGCCACGGCACATCAACTCTCCCGATTTGGTTAAATCGGAATTAATGGAAACAACGCATTACTGCCGCCGTAGATCTTTTGATGCGCTAACCCTCCCGATTTGGTTAAATCGGAATTAATGGAAACGCGTATTGTTGTATCTTTTAACGCCCTTGCTGTATCACCTCTCCCGATTTGGTTAAATCGGAATTAATGGAAACTCAGTCTGTTGAACAGCAGAATACTTATTGGTGTCATTCGCCCTCCCGATTTGGTTAAATCGGAATTAATGGAAACGAATACGTGTTCACCCTCGCTTCTTCAAATATCCAACCTCTCCCGATTGGGTTAAATCGGAATTAATGGAAACTTTAGATATGTCGATCATATGCATCAGATAGGTCCACCCCCTCCCGATTTGGTTAAATCGGAATTAATGGAAACACGATAAAAAAGTAAGACAGAATATATGGGGTGAGCCCTCCCGATTGGGTTAAATCGGAATTAATGGAAACGATTCGGTGTAGAGATGAATCATAACCTCAAAAACCCTCCCGATTGGGTTAAATCGGAATTAATGGAAACGAAACCAGTTTCTATTGGTTGCCCCAGCCATTAACCTCTCCCGATTGGGTTAAATCGGAATTAATGGAAACTGATATATCGCCCTTTTTGTCCAATTGGGCTATGCCCTCCCGATTGGGTTAAATCGGAATTAATGGAAACGATTTTTTTCCCCAATACACTCTGTAGTTGTTACGGTACCCTCCCGATTGGGTTAAATCGGAATTAATGGAAACTCAGCTTTGCTGGTCGGCGTTGTTGTCTGGTTTGCAAAATAACCCCCTCCCGATTGGGTTAAATCGGAATTAATGGAAACGTTACAGGCGCACCGTTTAAAGTGTTTTGTCCAGAAAACCCTCCCGATTGGGTTAAATCGGAATTAATGGAAACTTGCCCTATGCATTGGTTTTCGAAGATCGGTATGACCCCTCCCGATTGGGTTAAATCGGAATTAATGGAAACGCTGTGGCAGTCAGAGTTTGTGCAGCTAACTGGCCTTCCCGATTGGGTTAAATCGGAATTAATGGAAACTTTTAACCGGCTTGACTATCGGCAGCACCCGAGAGGGCCCTCCCGATTGGGTTAAATCGGAATTAATGGAAACTTTTTTGTTATCTCTACAGCTTCTAGCTGCTTTTTAACCCTCCCGATTGGGTTAAATCGGAATTAATGGAAACTCCTCCTTTGGCGTGGAGTTTTTTATTATGGGTAATTCACCGGACATGATATGGCGGTTATCGGTTGAGTCCAATACACTCGTAAGGGCACGGCAATGCCGTGCCCCTACATGCGACGATATAATTTTGTATTGCATCCAACTGAGAACAGCTATAATAACTAGCCTGTGCAACCCATCAAAATTAATGCGATAGACCAATAGCGCCTTTACCAATCTACTGGTAAACCCAACTTTTCTAAAGTATCTCCTTCTCGTAAAAGTGGCTGAATATCTCTGTCAATGGGAATATAACCATCAGCAAGGACTAACGCACGTTGAGTAACTTTACCTAACCAATTGAGGTCATGAGAAGCGATTAACATCACCTGCACTGGCAATTTTAATAACACTTGGGCTAAATGACGCCGCCATGAGGGATCAAGACCGTTAGTTGGCTCATCTAAGATCAAAATTGTTGGCTCTAGGGCTAAAATGGCGGCTAGGGCGGCTAGGCGTCTTTGTCCTCCAGAAAGTTCATGGGCTGAACGGTTGGCGTAGGCTTCGAGGCCAAAATCAGCTAACAACTCCCTCGCTTGATCAATTGCTACTGCTGGTGGTACTCCATAATTGCGCGGACCAAAGGTAACATCTTCTAAGATGGTCGGCATAAATAATTGATCGTTAGCGTCTTGAAAGCCAAAGCCGATTTGACGACGCACTTGGGGTAAGGTTTTCGGTTCTATGGGAATACCATTAATCAAGATTTTGCCTGTTTGCGTTTGTTTTAAGCCAATCAGGTTCTCTAACAAGGTGCTTTTTCCAGAACCTGTTGCTCCCATCAAAGCCACGCGATCGCCTGGGTTTAAATTAAAAGAAATATCGCGTAATACTGGCTTTTGATTGGGATAGGCATAGAATAAATTCTGAACTTCGACTACAGCAGCGTTAGGGTTACTGATAGGAAATTGGGGATTAGATGTTAATGATTTCAAGATTCACAATTACGTCAAATTTTGTAAGAAGTTAGGGTTAAGGCAGTCGCGATCGCACAAGCTGCGAAGATGACAATACGCTCTTGCAGTCTGAATGTTGTATCTATTGGTAACTGCCCGTGATAACCACGTGTTACCATTGCGGCGTAGACTCGTTCTGCTCTGTCGAGACTGCGGAGATATAACGCGCCAATCATTGCTGCACTAGCGTAGCGCAGCCAGCCACCAGCACCGTTGAGTCCTCGTAATTGGGCGCTGCGCTGCATTCTTGTGACTTCCCCCTGCAAAATTTCCATATATTGTCCAGCCAAAACCAAGTTTTCCTTAAAAGCTGCTGGTACGGGTAAACTTTTGAGGGCAATGCCGAAACTGTGGGGTGGCAAAGTTAACAAAAAACTATTCATCGTTAGCAGACAAACTAGAGAGCGCACTAACAAAAAAATAGCGCGTTCCCATCCCAAGGGTAAGGCTAGCAATGAGAGGAAAATTAATTCTGTACCCAATAATGTGCCAAGTTGGCGAATTTTTACGCGCAATAGTATCGCCCACAAAAATGCGATCGCGCCATATACACCCAAGCAAAACCAAGCATAATGCTTTAATAAAGCGGCTCCTATGACAATTACTAGAGAAAGTTGCAAGCGTAACGGCAAAGAAATTTTAAGCATTCTTCGGTTTCACCACCTTAGCAATCCCAAAGGCGACACCAAAGGCCAAGCCAGATCCTACAAGACCAGCAATACTAGTTCCTATTTTCTCATCTAAGCCTTTGACTTTGTAATCTGCCAAAGGAGTGGGAATTTCCACAACTTTGGTTTCTTTTTCTTTAAAACGGTATTTTTCCGCTACCGAGTCCAAACCGTCAGGCCAAGTGGAAGCAAATAGCGATAGCACACCAGCGATGAGGAGAATGCTGACTACTGGGACTAACCACTTTTGTAATTGGGGTTGTTCACCTGGTAATAGGTCTGGTCGGACTTTGATAAAATAACTTAAGACGCCGCCTGTAATTAGTCCTTCACCAATGCCAATCAAAGTATGAACCCCTGCCATTGCTGGTAAACCGATGTTAAGCGGTATGGTTCCAGAAATAGCTAGCTCGATCGCACAAGCAATTGACGCCGCGACAACACTAATCGCCGCTGCAATTCCCGCAGCCAAGGGTAAGCGTCTTCTCGATCCTCCCAACAGTTGCTGCAATGGTTGGTATAATAACCAACCTACCCAAATGCCGATCAATCCCATATTAAAAATATTTGCCCCTAGGGCGGTGATACCACCATCAGCAAACAAGATGGCCTGAATCACAAAAACTGTAGACATAGCTAAAGTTGCAGCCCAAGGACTACCTAATACAATCGCTGCTAAGGTTCCCCCTAACAAGTGACCACTGGTGCCTCCGGCTACAGGAAAATTTATCATCTGGGCGGCAAAAATAAAGGCTGTGGTTAAGCCTAGTATTGGTGCGCGACGATTACCAAAGGCTGCTTGCGATCGCCTCAAGGCAATGATAATTGCTGTCACACTGACTAACCCAGTAGCTACTGCTACAGGTGGCGAAATAAACCCATCAGGAATATGCATTCTTTACTCCGTTATTATTGTGTTTTTTGGCACAAGGTAATCAATGCAACTAAGTCATCTCTTTAATAAGAAACAAAATTTTTACTCTTTTTGCAATGCCCTATTGGGGGATTTTACTGTGCTACTTCCGGCACATTGTTAATAAAATGTACGTCAAATAGTATACTTTTTTTCTATATATATAAAGTTTTGTTAATTATATTTTTAGATTCAGTGTTAAACTATTGATAAATCACTTCTGTGAGGCTGTCACAGAGGTTAAAAAACAGATGTTGCACTTTCAATGGATGAAATTTAGGCACTATCATCTAAAAATTCGCCATTCCAAAACCTAATTTTCAAGTCAAAATACTGAAGTTTAATGATTTAATTTCAGAGCATATAGGATTGCTATATTTGATTTCTGAAAAAATTTAAGTATTGTAGGGTGTGTTATCGGCGAGAGTACGGCACCAAATCCTTGAAAATGGTGCTGACACGACTAAAATAATGCCATAGACTTGGATGGAATTAAACGCAGATGCACGCAGATAAACGCGGATAGAACTTCTGTTATTGCACTATTTTAGCCTTGACACGCCACTACGTGTATTTCAAGAATCAAGTAGTATCCCTATATTGGAAAATTTGTTAGTTATGTATCAAATTTTTTTTTGTTTACGCAGATTAAGGTAAAACAGGGCGATGGCGTCTAAGGGATTAAGTCGCAAATTGAAAAAATTATTAAATTCTCTGGAATAAGTTACAAGCTAGTTGACAAATAATGTCATTATATATAATAGTAAAATGTAGCACACATCAAACCCAGTGCTGATCATATAGGAATCATATTTGATTTCTGAACAGATCTCAGTATCTGTAGGCTGGGCATTGCCCACCAAAACCTGGATGATTGTGCGGTACTATCGCCTAACGCACCCTACGATACTACTTTAGCTCAATTGACAAAATTTTTTACTACTGATAGATGTCCAGCCACACCAATCACAACTCCGGAAGATGTTACCAGGCTGGTGAAAATCATTGAGTAAAACTCTCAAATAGTGATTGAAAAATGCAGCACCTAAACAAAATGATAGCAGTCCAAGGTGATTGGAGATGCAAACAGAGAAGTTTAAAATGAGTGAGAATTAAGGAAATAGTTAGAAGTTAATGGTGTTGATAACCTGTTCTTTAAACACCTGAAATGAGTATAACTCCTAACTAATGATTCATGAATCATCATGCCACCTTTGTAACTTTGCTTAACTTAACAACTGATGCAAGAGCTTGACAATAAAAAGACTATCGATCTGCTGAACGCCATTATGGAATTTGAATTAGCGGGGGTAGTGCGCTATACTCATTATTCCCTGATGGGCAACTAT
>CAVYXS010000159.1:0-18206 GCA_963772205.1 uncultured cyanobacterium | reverse complement strand
TGTTATGTAACGCTTGACGCCATTACGTATTGCTCATCAACACATTTTAAGTGAGGGAAGCAAGAGTATACATCCTCTATTTCTGATTTTTTCTGAATCTTCCGAATCCATCCAACGTGGTCTTATAGGATGTGAACTCCCATTTATTATGCACATTTATTATGCAAACAAATCAATGGCTTTTTGAAGAGGGGTAGGGGTTTTGGGCTAGGAATTAGGTGATTGAAAAAATATTTTTACACTAGTACCTGTGCGGCGTAAATACACATACCATTTTTAAGCCTTGCGAGCAATCAAATTTTCGTGGGTTTTAATGGTCTGCTTATTTCCGCCAAGCCGTAATAGGGCGTGTTTTCAAAGTCTTATACCATACCCTCAAAACGCTGATACATATAGATTTCGCGTAGGGGCACGGCAATGCCCATTGGTGTCAACTTAAGCTAGAAATAGCCTCTCTCATAGCTTTGTCACCCGCCTGGGAATGAATTCCCAGGCTAATAGCACAAGTCTACTGAAGTAGACTAGGGATAAATCATAATTTTTAGTCATCTACCCTTCGGGAACACTTCGTGTACAGATGACTTTTGCTATTAGACTCCGAATTCATTCGGAGGCGGGCTATGGGTTTGGCGTGGTTTCACGTTAAGTTGACACGTATGGGCAATGCCGTGCCCCGGAAGCTGGTATCATATCGTGTGGATTTAGGGGTATCTAAAAATTTATGCGGCTAAACAAATAGTTTGAAAACACGTCCTAGCCCCTTACTTCACAAATTGCGGCATAATTTCCGCAGCGGTAAATATCCCATAAATTCCGCGTTGATGCAGTTGTTTACCAGCTTTGAGATAACCAAAAGCAGGGCCGCAAACGTTGGCTGCCATGCTGGTTTCATCTCCTAAAGTAAAGGTATGGGTAGAAATTTTACCTTCAAAGGTGCGCCCTGTAACCTTAACATTGGTGCTGAGAGGCTTTTTAGGATTGCGGGTATCGACTACACCACCAACTGTAACGCGATCGCGTCCCACAATTCCTGCTACCTCTAACATCACATCATCAGCGTGTTCCATATTTTCTAAGGTCAGCACGCCATTGGTTTTATCTAGTAAAGCTTCTACTTCGGCGTCAGTCATCGCTCTGGCAGTTTCTACAGTGTAACCTGGCATGTGACCTATATCTTCTCGAACCGTGGCGCGGTAAGCTTCCCAGTTGGCAATTCCTACACCAAAGGTAATTTCAACTTTGTGAATTTCGGCGTAGCTTTGGGCGGCTAAGGCGGCAGCGGCTGTTAATAATCCTGGTGTTGCACCACACCCAGTCATATAAGTAATTCCCGCAGCTTCCAATTCGGCTTTCATCGCCAGCAGTTGCTCTACAGCAGTGGTGCGCTTAATTGCATCCACCAGCACACCCCGCCAACCAGATTTAATAAACTCTTTGGCTACAGAAGGTATAAAATCATTAGGTAGGTTGGGTAAAGCCAGAAAATAACCATCTACAGATTGTGTAGTGGCGATTAAATCCTGAATACTATTGTTTGATAAAGTGCCCACAGGCTCTAAATAACCTACCGAACCTTGAGACTGGTAGGTTGCAATGCAAGCATCTGTTTTTAAACCCTCAGCAGCATAGGCGTAACCCTTTTGATCTGCGGCTGCGACTAAAATCATTTCCCGTTTACCAGCCAATACCTTGGCTGCTGCTTGTCCGAGTCCGCCGAAACCCAGTACTCCGATGCGTATCGCTGGCGAAATATTTAGAGAACTTTTGACTTGTTCTGGATTCATAGTCAATTTGTGGAGTTGAATCGAAAGCCTTTAGCATCTCAGCTTGTGGCTGATGGCTTTTAGCTATAGAGGATAATTATCGTTCATTATCCTGGTTTATTCCATTCGCCTGGTCGTTTTTTTACCAGAAATTCTTGCTTAGGGACTTCCAAATAAAAAAACATCGAACTTTTCCTGTGGGGTGGGCGTCTCGCCCGCCCGTGTCCAAGGGCTGGATGTCCACCCCACAATAAGTAATTGAGTATTTTTTTATTTGGAAGTCGCTTAGTAGTACCAAAGAAACGGAAACAGTCCTGGTTCTATTCCCACTTGTTTCCACGCATTACGGACAGCGTTCTGTTCTTTACTACCGCGATCGTAAAGTTCGCCTGCGATGGAAATTGTCTGATACGCAACCCGTCCAAAATTTGACCAGGGATGCAGTCGCTCCCGCAAGGTGATGTACCAGATTTTTCCAGTTTTTTCCCACGCATAGCCGCCGATATCTATTGCTGCCA
Organism: uncultured cyanobacterium; assembly: GCA_963772205.1. Classification (GTDB taxonomy): domain Bacteria; phylum Cyanobacteriota; class Cyanobacteriia; order Cyanobacteriales; family Nostocaceae; genus Gloeotrichia. The sequence goes on along the minus strand of CAVYXS010000159.1, from coordinate 15,925 downwards.
AGTAAAAAGCATGGTTGGGGATACCGGAATTGATATGCACACCACCATTATCATCAGTTCCTTTGTATAAATTTTGCAGATGGGCTGGTTGAGGATCTTTCCCCAAAACTGGATCATCGTATGCAGTTCCTGGAGCTTTCAGGGAGCGAATCCCCACACCTTTGATACTAGATCCTAATAGACCTGAGCCGATAATCCAGTCCGCTTGATCCGCTTTTTGGTTGTGTACACGCTGTTTTACCAAAGAACCGAAGACATCAGACATAGATTCATTGAGTGCGCCTGGTTCATTTTTATACTGTAAACCAGCTTCATACTGGGTGACACCGTGGGTTAGTTCATGTCCAATCACATCAACTGATTTGGTAAAGCGACCGAAAATTTGCCCATCGCCATCACCATACACCATTTGCCCACCATTCCAAAAGGCATTGTCATAGTTGACATTATAATGAACGGTGGAGTCTAAACGTAAACCACGAGCGTCAACAGAATTTCGCTGATACACTTCTTTGTAGAAGTCAAAAGTAGCACCAGCTGCATCGTAGGCTTCATTCACAGCGGGGTCATGGCTTGGTGGATCGCCCTCACTACGCACCAGTTTACCTGGAAGCGATGTACCTTGACTAGCATCATAAATCATGCGTTTTTTGTTAACAGATGTCGTCGTGGCTGTCGTCAGACTAAATACATCACGCTGTCCGCGAATTCGTGCGGAATGGGTTAAACTTTGAAATGCCCAATCGCTCTGTTGCGGAGTGCCGCGTTTGGCTATTTCCTTGAGTATATGCGGTGGAACAATGCAACAGATAGAACAAATATGGTTAGTGGAATAGCCACCTTTTGACTTGGCTGATTTTTTATTCTGACGGTACATAACTTATTTCCTCAATGTGTAAATAACCTCTAAGTACAACTTTGCGTAAAATCGGGGCCAATTTGAGGATGGACATTTAAACGCAGAGGGACACAGAGGTAAGCGCAAAGGAACGCGGAGAATTCGCTACGAATTAATGAAATACTATACTAAGGCCAGAGGAGTCGCCGCCTAGTTACTAAATTCTAAATTCTAAGAAACAGGAGGTAAAACTAATCGACTCAACACTAAAGACTGTGGAACATCCAAGTAGGGATTTATTTCATTGAAATCATAAATGCCGTCTTGGACATCACCAATATATTGATGAATCAATACTGGACAGCCTATGTCGATAGCTGGTTGGGCTTGAACATCTTTCCATAAAGAAACTGAAGTTGTGTTTCTAGCGTAATTAGCTACCCACAATCCATTACATTCTGCGCCTTGTGCCATTGCTGTTTTCAGTGCTTGTGCAGTTCTATTGTCTCCATGATTAATATACACAGCAGGCAGAAATCTCACTTTCGAGCTAGCTTCGACGATCGCTTTTGATCCAACCTAAATAATATTCAGTCGATAGTGCAGGTTGGGGTGCTGGTTCTGTATCGAGAAAAATGTAAAAAGCTCCGCCCTGAGATACAAGATAATCTTCTCCAAAGGTTGCTAAAACATCACCTGCATGTATGCCACCAATTTCTTTTCCTTTGTCGCGATTGCCATTAATAACGTTTGTTTCTCTACCAACAGGAACAACTCTAATTCCGTTATCATGCAGGATTTTATTTTCTAAAGCCCCTCTGTATTCTGCATCCCTACCCAGAAAATAGCGTCCCCAAAACCGTGGTTTTGACCCAATTAATTTGGTGGCTTCTTGAATATTGGCGATAGTTACGTTTCCCATTGTGTCAACACCAGGAATTCCCGTAAAACCTAATGAAGTTGGCCACCGATATAACCAGAATGGTAGTTTTTTATGTTGATCTAGAGCAGACCAAGTTTTGGCATCAGCTATAGCATTTGCAGGTAGTTTCATGTTTTCTTGAAACTTTTTTAATTCAGTACTTGTCTTATTTCCAAAATCGCCATCAATCACCAATGGACCACAGCCACACCCATTTAATGCATTCTGAAGACATGCTACCCATTCTCTATTTTGTTGCCCAGATGTTACCTGTTGCAGCACTGGGCGTTTTTGTGGATCAGGAACTGGATTATTAATTGTATTAATAGTATTGATGCTTTTTGTGGCAATAATTTGATGATTGCTGATTGTTTGTGCAGTGGGAAGTTTGTTCTTTAACCAATTGGTGCGGGGTGTATTCCGTCGCTCTCTGCGGCTCCCAATTGGCGCACGGGTTTTCCATTGTAAACGATCTCCGTCTAGAGTTGCCTGTTGCCATCCCGCACCAGAGCTAAGATTAAATATACCTATATAGCCACCAGCTAAAACCTGAAATGGTTTTTGGATATGGTTACAATGGTCAAATTTGGTTTTACCAGGCTGATGAAACAATTCAAACCAAGTGGGATAGAGAAAATCTGATACTAAAACGTTGTCTATGAGATATCCAAAATTATCTGGTTCACAAGCGTCACAAACTTCATAGGCATAAATAACTACTTGACCTGGGGATTTTTGAGTAAAGACTGTTAAGTTAATTTCTGGATCGGCTAGCATTTCTAGTAACTCATGACTAGCCGTCACAGTCCATTGGGTATCAGCCTGTATATCTGAGCCAGCAAAGACTTTTCCTAATGGCAATCCTTCCTCTGTCAGGTCATGATAGCCTGCAGCGCCCGCTTGATCTGAGTTATCAAGTATAAGTAGATGCCATGAGCCTGGATTTGGCTGATATTCACGAGGTATAAATGTCAGATCAGCATCAATACCCCAAACAGGAGCAAAATCGCGATGTACTTGAGTTTGAAGAGATGGTAATACTGACTGTACTTGCTCGTCTGTTAACACTGTACTGCCATTAATTACGGATATTTGAATATTTGTCATGCTATTGCCTCTCTAGAGATTACAGTTGATAATTCTACTATAGAGTAACTAAATACACCGTCATCTGCTGAAAGTTGGGTACACAAACTACGATTCGATCTCAGTTTTGACTGATAACCAGGAGTAGCCAAAACTAAATATACAATATTTTTTGGCGTTGGCTCAGGCAAGCGTGTGCATAAAACTGCTTACTGAAGTAGACTCAAGATTTGGGGGGAGTATTTAGTCATCTACCCTTCGGGAACACTTCGTGTACAGATGACTTTTGCTATGAGACTGGGAATTCATTCGGAGTCGGGACATGGATTTCGCCTTAAGTTGACACCACTGGGCAGTGTTCCCTACGGGTGTACCTCACGGCGAGAAACGCTATAGGACTTAATTCCTAGATTTTGAAGCACTAAAGTGCTGACTACAATTAATCAGAACTCATGGGACAAACCACTAGTACAGGTACATAAAAATAACTAACCATTAAAAATTATTAAAAAGCTTGTGTAATCTGGTTGTTTAATTTTTAATTCCACCATATTGTCCTATCAACTTACGTTACTACCTGATAAAAATTTAAATGGAACAGATTTTGGATACTCAAACAGAATGTCCTGTAAAGCTAAGTAATAGTGTGCTTATTCCCAGTTTTCAAAGAGTTGATAAGCTTACTCGTTGTTTACAAAGTTTAACTAATCAAACACAATTACCGAATGAGGTAATTGTGGTCTGGCAGGCTAACGACATAGCAACAAGAGACTCAGTTGAACAACTACAGCCTACTCTTCCTTATTCTCTCAAACTTCTGCATTGTATGGAAACTGGCGTTGTCACTGCGGAAAACACCGCATTAGCAGCAGCTCAAGGGGAAATAATCTTGCTTTGTGATGATGATGTCGTGACACCAACAGGCTGGATTTCTAGACATCTTTCTTTTTACTCAGATCCAATCATTGGGGCTGTAGGTGGTTCAGCTAATAATCATTGTTCTGATGGTTCTGCATTTCCCAAACGCAAAATCAAACCAATAGGTCAACTAACTTGGTATGGCAAAAGTTATGGTAATATGTACGATCATGTAGAAGAATGGTCTGGCAATTCACCAATTCAAGTTGATCATCTTGTTGGCTACAATTTAAGTATTAGGCGCTCTGCATTTGAATGTTTTGAAAGTAGCTTTAAGCCATACTGGCAAATGTTTGAACTTGATGTTTGTTTGCAAGTAAAGAAACGAGGATATCAAGTAGTATTTGATTTTCAAAATGTTGTAGATCATTATCCAACCAATACAGCTTTCAGTGGCGGGCGGGATGGTGATTTGGAAGTCAAGATTTTCAATGCCAGTTATAATCATGCCTTAGTGCTAGCTAAACATAGTCCTGTACATCTATATATCCCCCAAATTATGTATCTGTTGTTGGTTGGTTCTGTTGGTTCTCCTGGATTATTCGCGAGTTTGTTGGCAATCAAGCGTTATGGTAATTTTCAAAATGAATTACAAATTTTCTTTAAATCATTGCAGTACAAAATTGCAGGTTGGCAAAGAGGGCTGGAACTACGGAAGTAATATCTTAAGTAATTATCCGGATCTGATATCATCAATCTATATTTATTTATTTGCAGTTAAAAAATATTTAGACCTACTGAATATTTTTACTTTTATGCCGATACTGATAATAACAGGAGAATAAATAATACATAAATCTCTTCGCTAACAAGAAAATGTAGGATATAGAATATATGCCCAAAACTCGAAAACTGCTGTCTATTGGTCACTCCTATGTGGTCAGCCTCAACCGCAGACTAGTCAATGAAATAGCCCGTTTAGGACAGGGCGAATGGGAAGTAACATCTGTTGCGCCTTCATTTATGCACGGAGATTTGCGATCGGATGCGCCTAGAAAGGGACTCTGGTGAAATCTGTCGGATGGAAGCAGTACCAGTATATAACAGCAAATTCATTCACCTCATGACTTATGGTTCGCGACTGCGGGAAATTATGCAGGAAAACTGGGATTTAGTCCATTGTTGGGAAGAACCATACATTTTTTCGGGCGGACAGGTTGCATGGTGGCTATCCGGCGAGTACTCCATTGGTTTATAGAACTGCTCAAAGCAAGTCTAAGTTATATCCACCACCCTTTAATTGGATCGAAAACTATGCTATGAGTCGGGCTACAGGATGGATATGTAGCGGACAAACGGTTGCTAATGCTTTAAAGCCCCGGCAAGGTTATTCACTCCCGATGAAAGTAATTCCCCTGGGTGTAGATATTAAGCATTTCCATCCTGCTGTTGATGTCAAAGATAAAATTCGTCAACGTCTTGGCTGGGAAGCACAAGGAACGCCTGTTATCGGCTATTTAGGAAGATTGACTCCGGCAAAAGGATTAAATTTATTGATGAGGGTTTTGGATGGTTTAGAAACTCCTTGGCGTGCTCTATTTGTTGGTACTGGAGTTATGGAATCATCATTACGAACTTGGGCAAAGCGTTATCCTGACAGAGTGAGAATTTGCACAGATGTTAAACATAATGAAGTTCCTCAATACCTCAATGCTATGGATATTCTTGCCGCTCCTAGTCAAACCATGCCAAACTGGCAAGAACAGTTTGGACGGATGCTAATTGAAGCATTTGCCTGTGGTGTGCCGGTGATTGGTAGTGATAGTGGCGAAATTCCTTATGTGATTGAAGATGCAGGTGTGGTAGTTGGCGAAAAAGATGAGCAAGGATGGGTAAAAGCTATTTCGGAATTGCTCAATAGTCCATCCCAATGTCAAGAACTGGCTAATAAGGGTTTAGAGCGATCGCACAGATTTTACTCTTGGTCATTTGTGGCTCAACAATATTTAAACTTTTTTACAGAAATTTTAGATAATAAACGGAGTTGTTAGATACCTAAAGTTGGATAGATGAATTATGATGCTAACTATCAAAATTCATAACTCATAATTACAGATGCTGGCAATTGAGTCCAGTAATAGGAAATAAAGAAATTAGAATTGTACGGGTTTTTTCAGAAACAAAGCAGGATTATTATATGATAATACCAGTATTTTTACTTATCTATTTAATTGATGCCTAAGACACGAAAACTTCTCTCTATTGGTCATTCTTATGTAGTCAGCCTCAACCGCCGACTAGTCAATGAAATAGCCCGTTTAGGACAAGGGGAATGGGAAGTAACAGCAGTTGCGCCTACATTTATGCGCGGAGATTTACGGCCTATACCACTAGAAATTGATCCTGATGAAATCTGTCAGATTGAAGCAGTACCAGTACATAACAGTCAAAGCATTCACATCATGACTTATGGTTGGCAACTGCGGGAAATTATGCAGCAAAACTGGGATTTAATCCATTGTTGGGAAGAGCCATACATATTTGTAGGCGGACAAGTTGCTTGGTGCAAAACAGAAAAAACTCCACTTGTTTACTCTACATTTCAAAACAAATATAAGCAATATCCACCACCATTTAACTGGATTGAGAAATATGCTATGAATCGCGCCACCGGATGGATTACGGGTGGAAAAACGGTTATAGAAACTTTAAAATATCGACCAGGATATTCACTTCCTATGCGATTAATTCCCTTTGGCGTAGATCTTGAGAATTTCTATCCATCGATTGATACCAAAAATCAAATTCGTAGTTCTCTGGGCTGGGAAGCACAAGAACCGCCTATTATTGGTTATTTAGGGCGCTTCGTACCTGAAAAAGGATTAAATTTACTCATGTCCGTCCTAGATAACTTACCAACTCCTTGGCGAGCCTTATTTGTCGGTGGTGGAATCATGGAATCATCATTACGAACTTGGGCAAAGCGTTATCCTGATAGAGTGAGGATTTGCACAAATGTGAAACATAATGAAGTTCCTCAATATCTCAATGCTATGGATATGCTTGTTGCTCCCAGTCAAACTGTATGTAACTGGCGAGAACAATTTGGACGAATGCTAATTGAGGCTTTTGCTTGTGGTATTCCTGTGATTGGTAGCGATAGTGGCGAAATTCCTTATGTGATTGAAGATGCAGGGGTGGTGGTGGGCGAAAAAGATGAAAATGGTTGGGTTATAGCTATTTCTGATTTGCTCAATAGTCCATCTCGCCGCCAGGAACTAGGACAAAAAGGTTTAGAAAGGGCGCACACATTCTACACTTGGACTGCTGTTGCTAAACAACATTTGCAATTTTTTACGGAACTGTTAGATAGTAAATATCTATAAAGTTATATCTCTATAACTTTTTCAAAGTTTTGACAACTCGATCCTTCAAGTTAAAGGTTTTCAGGAACGGGCGCTCAAAAAATAGAAAAAAGATGTAAGCTACCACCAGTGCTAAAGCAATCTGTAACCAAAACCAGATCCAATAAATGGCTACAGTAAAGCCCAATTTTTTCCCTAATTGGGACATAAAAGCTAGTGGAATAAGGTGTGTTAAGTAAAGGCTATATGAAAACATTCCTATCCATGCCAAGAATTGAACGCAGCGTAATAACATCAGTTTTTCATCAAAACGGTATAGCCACAGCAACACAATCGCATAGATAGCAGTGAAGTATGACTGGACTTGGATTGAAGGTTTGTCTAAAGTTGCTCCATAATTGTGGAGTGTACCGTAAAATAACATCAGCAAAACTGATAAAGCAAAGAATAATTTGGTTGTTCGGTGTTTTGGTTGTAAGATAAGATTGAAAACTAGTATGCCCAGTCCAAACTGAGGCCACAAGTTTAGGGGAAATAGGCACGTTGTAGGTGAAGTAATGAGCCACCCTAAACACACTAGTGTGAAAGCGTTCAAGCTATCTAACAGTAAATTAGTATTTACCGCATGACGTGTCGCCTGCAAAAATAAAGCTACAATCACATAAAAAGCTACTTCATAGCACAGTGTCCAAAATACGATCAATATAGTTTTCTGTCCTAATGGCACTTGTGTCAGAGTCAGTGCAGAAAAGTAGTACAAGATGTCATGGTGGAAGAAATCTAGGTTAGCCAAATTGCTATTTGGGAAGATCCCACGAACAACTAAAGATGACATACAAACGGAAATTGCTATTGTCAGAGATGAGGTGATGAGATAAGGTGGGTAAAGCCGTCGGACACGGTTCAAAAAAAAATATACCAGAGGGTTATTCTGAGAGCGTGAACGAATCGCTGCATTGGCAATACAATAACCAGAAATTACAAAAAAAATCTGTACACCTAGCGATCCCAATAAACTAAAAGCATAAAGCGGGACTTGTGCCATCTCTGGGTATTTAGCAATAGTTGGCAAACATCCGTGAATCATAACCACCCATAAAGCGGCAAAACCACGCCAAGCATCAAGAGTTTTATAAACTGTTGTTTTGGGCGGTTGTGTTATGGATAATATTTGGTTACTCATTGTCACCTTCTTGAGATAGTTTAAGTTTTTAGAGAAAATTCTTGACATTTAAGCATAAATATAATTGTAATATAGGAATCCTATTTTAATCTTATTCAGTATACTTAAAAGGAAAGCTTTGTATATCAAACTTCTATGCAGCTTAGTTGTTCAAAAATCAAATAATAGTCCTATATTATAATCACATTCAAGTTACTAAAATAGTCTTTAAAGAACCTGCTTGATGTAATTTACACATTCTCATAGTTTTGGGATATAAAAAATTTTTTACTTAAACTTAAAATTACGGTGCAAAATTAATAATATGGCTCAAAAGCGACTCGCCGTTATCTGCGATTACCCCGAAGAAAACTGGCATAGTATGGATTTATGCGCTCAGATGTTACTCAAGCACCTGCAAACTGAACATTCTGCATCTATTCAAGCCATACCAGTTTGTCCCCCTTTTAAATTACGTTGTCAAAAAATTCCTTTCCTTGGTAAAAAGCACTTTGCTTACAATGCAGACAGACTAATAAACCGGTTTTGGGACTATCCTCAATATCTAAAAAAAAGGGTGACAGATTTCGATTTTTATCACATTGCTGACCACAGTTACGCCCATTTAGCCCATGTTTTACCACCAGAACGTACGGGAGTATATTGTCATGACATTGATGCTTTTCGCTCTATTTTAGAGCCAGAAAAAGAGCCTCGTCCTGGGTGGTATCAAGCTATGTCTCGGAGAATTTTGTGCGGTTTGCAATCATGCGCTATTGTATTTTATTCTACCGCAGAAGTCAGGAAGCAAATTGAGCTTTACCAATTGGTGGAACCATCGCGGTTAGTTCATGCTCCCTTGGGTATCGCTCCGGAGTTTAGTATTAATTGTGAACCAGATATATTGGAGCAGATACCTAAACAGCCTTTTGTGTTGCACGTTGGTAGTTGCATTCCCCGCAAGCGGATAGATATTTTATTGGAAGTATTTGCACGAGTACGCAGTATTCATCCAGAGTTACGACTTGTTAAAGTTAGCGGTGAGTGGAGAAGAAGTCAACAAGAGCAAATTAATCAGTTAAATATAGGTGATTCAATCATTCATTGTCAAGGGTTGCAACGTTCAACTATAGCCGCCCTTTACCAACGAGCCTCAGCCGTTTTATTAACAAGTGAAACCGAGGGTTTTGGATTACCTGTGATTGAAGCTTTAGCTTGTGGAGGGATAGTAGTTACTAGTGATATCCCTGTGCTGCGAGAGGTTGGTGGAGAAGCTGTGATATATTGTCCAATTGGAGATATATCAGCTTGGGTAAAAGTTGTAGACCAAATATTAGCACATCCTCATAGCGCCCCAGTTTTAAGTCTCCGTCTCAGTCAGATAAAGAAATATTCTTGGTCTAATCATACTCAAATTATATTGACATCCGTGGCTTCGCACATAAAATGAAATTTTCGGATCGCCCAATACAGTCGGGGTTTTTTGGAGGTTTCAGATGATTCAGATGAAAATTTTATTTGTCAACCCGGTAGGAGCAATTGGTGGTGCAGAGAGAGCTTTGCTGACTATGATGGCTGCGCTTTTGAATACACAGCCAGATATTCAACTGCATCTAATTGTTGGTACTGATGGAACCTTGATAGCACAGGCTGAAAAATTGGGAGTGGAAGTAAAATTACTCAAATTACCTGAACAATTTAACCAACTAGGTGACAGTGCCTTCAAAGGTAGTAATCAGGCGATAGCAAGATTGACATTACTATGGAGGCTAATAAAAATTTTACCCAATATCGGCAAATATCTGAGAGAATTTCAGCAATCAATTTGTGAACTACCACCAGATTTAATTCACTCCAACGGGATTAAAAGTCATTTACTCATAGCATTAGCTGGAATTAAGAATACACCAGTTATTTGGCATATCCATGATTTCTATGGCTCACGTCCATTAATGGCACAAGTTTTAAAATGGGTAAGCGATTGCGCTAAATTAGGAATTGCAATTTCCCAAGCTGTAGCCAAAGATGCGGAAACCACGCTACCTAAATTACCAATAGAAATAATTTACAATGCCGTCGATATTAATTACTTTTCTCCCATACCTTCACCTCCCCATAATTCCCTACTTGTAGGACTAGTTGCGACTTTTGCCCGTTGGAAAGGGCATGATATTTTTTTAGAAGCAGCATCAGAAATTATCAAAACTAATCCTGATTTAAACGTGCGTTTTTGTATAGTTGGCGGAGCAATTTATCAAACTCGCGGTTCCCAATTTTCCGAACAAGAATTAAAAGACAAAGCTGCATATCTAGAGATTGCAGATAAAGTTGATTTTCTTGGTTTTCAACAAGATATCGCCCAAGTTTACCATGATTTAGATATTGTAGTTCATGCTAGTACCCAACCAGAACCTTATGGTTTAGCAATAGTAGAAGCAATGGCTTGTGGTAAACCAGTGATAGTATCTCAAGCCGGTGGTGCTGCTGAGTTATTCACACATAATTATGATGCAATTGGTGTACCACCAGCAGAACCAAAAGCCTTAGCAGTTGCAATTCTAGATTTACTAGATCACCCCGAAAAACGCCAATTTATATCAGAAAAAGCAAGACATACTGTTACAAAGCGTTTTAGTCAGGAACGTTTAGGTGAGCAAATTTTAGCTATTTATAACCTGATTTTAGGTAACACCAAAAAATAAATTATCCCAAATTATCTGTTAGTATTTATAACATGAAAACCCTCTACCTACTTCAGTGATAGGGGTTTATAGTATACTTTATAACTAGATAAACAACCTCTTAAATCCCAAGTAAAATTCTGGAAGCAGTTTTATTTAAAGAAATCAAGTATGTGATTGTCAGACTAATCAAAAATATCACTCCTGATGAAATAATTAACATCACACTCGATAAGTGATAAGTCATAATTTGTGGATATAACTTTATCACAATTGGTAAAAAACCAGCAGTTAGCAAAGCATGGATTAAATAAATACCAAAACTAAACCTACCTAATCCATTTACCACCAAACTGATAAGTGAAATTGGAGTAATTAAATCAGAAATAACCATAGCATAAATAAATAATATATATGGTATAAATAAATTGATTAAGTACAAATTACAAAGGAAGCCTGCAACAATAAATAGAGGAATTAAAACTAATGTTATCCATCTATATTTTCTTATTCTTTCAAAATTAATATATTTAGAGAGTAATTTTTTATCCTGAAAATCATGAATTATTATACTAAATATAATGTATGGCATACACCTGATTATCCATGCCAAAGCCACCAATATTACTCTCAAAAAATTTTGAAAGATGCCAAAATTATTAAAAATGGATATATTAATTAAATGCTTAAATGCAATTCCTTGTCCTAAGATAAAATCATTCCCAGTTTTAACTATTAAATCGAAAAGCCAAATACTTAAGAGAAAGCATATATATGCTAATAAATTACTTTTAATAGGTTTAAAAAACTTTGTAATTATAATTGCGACTAAAATACCACAAAATAACATAGGAATAAAATATAATTGTACTCCAGCAGCACCAAAAAATATAATATTTATTGGATCAAAAATTAATCTATTAAAAGATTCCTTGTTTCCTATTAAATATTGTATTGATCTGGCTAATAAATAAATTATTGTCCATACAAAATAAGGAATTATGATTCTTTGTATTCGATTGTTTAGATATTTTTTTGTATCATTTAGTAAAATTGCTTTTCTACTAAAATAAAAAGAGGTTATCAGAAAAAAAGGCACGGAAAAAGCTGTAAAAAAATTAGTAATAATGAGAGAATTGCTATCCCTAGGTATTTCTCCAAGTCCATGAATTAGAACTACGCCATAAGCAGCTATACTTCTAAAAATGTCAATTCCTAATAACTTTCTTGTTTGATTTATCTCTTGATGTTTATGTAAAGTCATAATCTGAGAAAATTCAGCCCAATTTTCAGCTTTTAACCTTTGTGTCTCTGTGTCTTGGTGGGTTAAAAATCAATACGGTTCAGTTAGCGTCAAAAACCTTGTATTGCGTAGGTTGGGTTGAGGAACGAAACCCAACCTACCCCGCGAAATGTTGGGTTTCACTTCCCTGCGGACGCTACGCGAACGTTCAACCCAACCTACAATTATCCTTAACTGAACCGTATTGGGTTAAAAATAAATTATTTGACCACCAAGACACTAAAGATACCTAAAAAAATACATCATTTCAATTTCTACCTTCAAATATATGGTATTAGAGAAGTTTCATCTAACATCTTTAATACCAGATGTCTATTAGTAGAGACTGTCCCCTTAAACCTCCACCTTCGCATAGTCATAATATTGCTGTTTGGGAGCAATACCATTCATCGCCACACCTAAAACATTTTGGTTGGCTTTTTCTAACAAATCCTTAGCAATAGAAACACTATTACTATCAGCCACACCAGGGCGCACGACAAACAAAATTCCAGTTGCTAGTTTGCCTAAAATAGTGGCATCAGCAGCAACTGTCAACGGCGGTGTATCTATCACCACAAAATCATATTTTTGGGCAGCTTGCGCTATAAATACAGCCATTTGACTGGAAGAAATGATTGTAGATGAATTCTTGGTTTTTTCACCTGCAGTCATTAGATGCAAGTTAGGTGCAATTTCCGTTACCGCACCGTCTAAAGTTGAATCACCTTTAATGACATTACTTAAACCAACTTCACTGGAAACTTCCCAAATTTTATTTTGACTAGGTTTCCGCAAATCTGCATCTATTAGTAATACCTTGCGTCCTAATTGTGATATTGAAAAAGCTAAGTTAGCAGAAATTGTTGATTTACCTTCTTTGGGTACAGCACTTGATACGACAACGACTTTAATTCGTTGTTCGGAATTAAAAAATCTCAAATTGGTTTCCAACATCCGAAAAGCCTCACCCATAGGAGATTCAGATTCAGTTCTAACAATTGAATCTCCAATCTCTGTAGCATTATTAAATCGCGGAATGTAAGCTAGTAACTTATAATTCAGCAATTCTTGAGCAGATTTAGTCGTTTTGATAGTATTGTCCATTTTTTCTAGAACAAAGGCTGTAGCCCCACCCAGTAACAATCCGCCAATCAATCCTTGCAGTAAATTAATATATTGACGGCTCTTAATTGGTACACCGGGAATATATGCGGGTGTAATTATTCTGGCATTACTAACCTGCATATTTTCGGCTACTTGCAGTTCCTGATATTTAGCTAGGAGACTTTGATAGCTAGTATCAGTAGCATTTATTTCCCGTTCTAACTGGCGTTGTTCTAATTCAAGTTCTGGTAATGAGCCAGCCCTTTGTCGATAAAATTGAATTATACCAGCCAATGATTTCAATCGCACCTGCAAGCTTAATCTTTCAGCTTCTGCACTAGCATAATTACTAAGAATACTTTGTTGTAAACCTTGGCCACGCAGTTGAATGATATCTTTTGCTTCATGTATTTGATTCAAACGCCCTAAATTACCAATAAAACTTTTTTCGATACGTTGCTTGAGTTCTTTGTTCAGAACAGCTACTTGTTCTTTGAGATTAACTATGGTTGGATGGGTATCAGTTAAGCGCAACTTTGATATTTCGAGTGTTCTTTGCGTATCTTGTAACTGTTGAAGAACTGAACTGACATTAGGTGATTCACCTAAAAAACCAGTCATGACAGCTTGCTGTGAAGTGACGCCAAACAAATTCCGAATTGATTCCATTCTGGCGGTTTGTGCAGATAATTCTGATTTTGTTGCCCCTACTTGTCTATCTAAATCTGTCAGAATAGTGACAGTAGATCCGGCTTCGGCCTTCAGGTCTAATACTCTATTTTGGTATTTAAAAATTTTCAGTTTGTTTTCAGCAACCTGCAATGCAGCTTTTCCTTTTGGTAACTGTTGAGCGATAAAATCTCTAGCAGATTTGGTTTGCATTCGGTTGGCATCGATGTCATTCTCTATATAGATTTTCATTATAGAATTAACAATCTTAGCCGCCTCTCCTGGATTGTTACTTGTGTAATCTATTTCTAGAACATCAGTATTTTCTAGGTTCTTGACCTCTAAATTTTTTAAAAAGACTAGAGGGTTTAAGTTGAGTTTAAGGCTATTGATAGTTCTTTCAGCTATAGGTATCGAACGTAATACAGCTACTTCCGTGCCTAGTGGTCTACCTGTTACTGAATTATCTAGTTGTCCTAATTGGCTACCTACCCCTGTAAGTGAAGAGGTAGAATTCCTTTTCAGCACTAACTGGACCAGATGCTTGATAAATAGGTGTTTCTAGTACAGTTTTGACAATACTCAAGCCCAAAAGAGCAAAGAAAACGATAGAAACACCCAACCACCGACGTTTGAGGATGATCCAATACTGTAAATATTCTTCCATATAGAGTTATTTGGGAAGGACAATCTGTGAATGTCTATGAGTTCAATACGTTTATACACTATCAATCGCTATCCTGCCATCAAATAGGTGCAATGCTCTCATTTATACACTGTTTCTAAGTGTGTTCAGTATGAAGGTGGAAGAAGTCTTGGTATAAACAAAAATTAGTTATACGCAAAAACTCTATTGACTTTAAACTAGCGTGAGGATAAAACAGATTAAATTGTGAGATTATGCAGGATTGAGAGTGTCATTTGGGAGTTATATGTGATGGCTGCCAGCCATGTCATACGTACTACTACTGATATTTCGATTCTTTTATAAAAAAACAAATTTTTTACCCTGCTAATTTTCACATGGGAACTGCAAGGATATTACTCTCTTTCTCAAGGGCAAAGATGAAAAAAGTAAAATTATCTATTCTGCCATTATTTGTTGGTAGCGCTGCTGCTGGTGTCCTTGCTATGACACCTCCAGCTCATGCGCTGACAGCCCTAACATGGACAGCAAACAATATAACATTTGCTGATGGAGGTACATTGAATGGTACATTCGATTGGAATGGCTCTGCAGTTACTGCGGTAAACCTAACGGTTACAGGTCCTCTTTACCACAATGCGTCTGGAGCAACTAACACAAGTACTACGTTGGGACAATTTGTTTATAACTCGACTGCTCAAGTATTAACCCAAAGTTCGACAAATATATTTTTTACATCAACGGGAAGCTTTATTGTGGGAAATCCTTACCTGCAGTTAACCACAAACAGTGGGTCATTTACTAGTTTTAATACACCAGGTGCGTCATACATTGGAGGGGATCTCAACATTACATACGGTACTCTGGCAGGCACTACATCATCTTTTAATAGTGGTAATAGTGGTACGTTAACGAGCAATGTCCCCTTCAACATCCCCGGCGGTGCAACCATCCCCACCTTCGGCTCTCTACTCGCTCTAGGCGCAATGAGAAAAGCGAGAAAAAGCATGGTAGCATCAAAAACTCCCATCGCTAATCCTGTATGCGAGACAGTTAGCTAGTATTCCATCACATTAATTTTGCTCTGCTGCGAGATCCCCGACTTCTTCAAGAAGTCGGGGATCTAACTACCCTCACCTTGGGTGTGCTGGTTATATTCCAACAATTCTTAATATTGACGAGGATCACGAAACCTAAGTCATAAAGCAGAATTAATTACACAATGCAGGCTTAAAATTTTATTTAGCGTGCATAGTCTATAGAGGCATATTTTGTTTGGATAGCCGCACTATGCACGAGTGTCAGCATG
>CAVYXS010000158.1:0-4267 GCA_963772205.1 uncultured cyanobacterium | reverse complement strand
CCCACAATAAGTAATTGAGTATTTTTTTATTTGTCAGTCCCTTAGCAACTGTCAAGAACAACAGGCTAACTAAGGCTCCTAATGAAGTCCATTGGTAATTACGCAAACTCTCCACTATGCGCTGAATTGACTGCATAGACAGCGACGAAAACACCTAAAAATCTTTCAAGGCTAAAATCTGCATCGCCACAGATTCCAATACAGGAATCACCGATAACCGATTCCCTTGCTTCACTACCAATAACTCTTCTGGGCTAAATTTATCTCTGAGGATTGATAGGGAGATGGGATGAGAAAAAGCCTCAACAAATTCTACCACAACCGTTTGCCAACGCGGCGATTGGGGACTAGATTTAGCATCATAATATTTACTTGTCGGGTCAAACTGCGTAGGATCAGCAATACCGGATTTTACCACACGCATTAACCCAGCAATTCCCGGAGGATTAGTATTAGAATGATAAAAAAACACTAAATCTCCCAACTGCATTTGCCGCATAAAATTGCGAGCCTGATAATTACGCACACCATCCCAAATAGTCTCACCCTCTCGTTGCAGGTCAAGGATACTATAGACTTCTGGTTCAGATTTCATTAACCAATAATTCATTGAATTTATCAAACAACGTCAAACAGTTGCTGTACTGTAATGTTTAGTTGTGG
Source organism: uncultured cyanobacterium (assembly GCA_963772205.1). Taxonomy (GTDB): domain Bacteria; phylum Cyanobacteriota; class Cyanobacteriia; order Cyanobacteriales; family Nostocaceae; genus Gloeotrichia. The sequence goes on along the minus strand of CAVYXS010000158.1, from coordinate 3,604 downwards.
AAAAAGAGGAGATTCGATCAGACTGTTACCTCGAAACTCATTCATTTGATATTCCCCATCGACTAATTCACAAACAAAAAATGTAGGCATTTTAGGATTACCAATAAATTTTCTTCCTCCTACTGCTGCATAATCAACAATCCAATATTCAAGAATTCCCATCTTCTCATAAGCTGCAAACTTATCATGATAATCATCATGCCAATTTGTGCTAACAATTTCAACGACTAAAGGAATTGATGTGGCTTGTGTAAGAGTTGATTCTTTTTTCCACAAGGGTTCATTTTTTAGATTGTCACAATTCACTAATAAAATGTCCGGATTGTAGGCAGAATTCCTATTTAACGGTTTAATAAATGCTGTTTTAGGTATTCCATAAGGTAATTTTAAACTCGCATACTGCAAAGTAATTTTTTCTGCCAAAAAAGCGACCAAACGTTCGTGATCTCCAGTCGGTGGGGTCATTTGAATAATTATTCCATCATGTAACTCATAACGTACTCGTGATTTTTCTGGATACCATCCGATAAAATCATCGAAGGTAAATGATTGTGCTAATGATTGAGTCATATTACCTGCTAACTGCTAATAAATATAATTTTCCCTCTTTGCGCCTCTGCGCGACGCCAGTTGCTACAACGCGCTTAACCCGCGCAACGCACTGGCTCCTGTGCGTGAGACAATTCTTAATTCTCCCAATTCCAACCCAAGGCCACAGCAATTTGACCAGCTAATTCTAAAGGATTAAATGGTTTAGCGATCGCAGTTACTATTCCCATTTGAGCATACCTCAGCCTGTCTGAAGCCTGGATTTTCGCGGTTAACAAAATCACCGGCATTGCTTTGGTCACTGGATTTGCTTGTAATTGCTCAAAAGTAGCAATCCCATCCATATCTGGCATCATCACATCTAAAAGGATAGCATCTGGTTGCCAATTTTCAGCTTTTGTGATTCCTTCATGACCAGAATTAGCCGTCACCACTTCCCAGCCGGCGACAGTTTCTAAGCAAATTTTAGCAACTTCTTGGATATACTGCTCATTATCAATCACTAAAATTCGCTTGACCGTCATTGCTCCCGCCTTCTTCTTGATTGTGAGTAATTCGCTGCAATAATTCCATTACCCGTTGTTCAAATTCTTGACCATTAGCCATTGTTACTACCCGATATCCGCCTTTTTGCAGTAATATTTGCAGTTCACTGCGGATGGCGAGATTGTCGTCACAGACTAGGACTAGTGGGGAATGCTGAATCATGGGGGCGTTTAATTCAGGAGTTTGGGGAGTCTCTAGAATCGGTAATGTGAAGTAAAAAGTGCTACCTTTACCCAAAGTACTTTCCACCCAGATATCTCCACCATGTTGCTGGACAATGCTTTTGCAAATTGCCAAACCTAAACCGGTACCGTCATGGTTGCGAGAATCGGAGGAATCAACTTGTTGAAAGGGTTCAAAGATACTATCAAGTTTATCATGGGGGATACCACGTCCAGTATCTTGGACTGCTAATAAAACTTCATGATTTTGTTTTTCAGACTTCAGCCAAACTGTGTTTCCTGGTGTCGAAAATTTAATGGCGTTACTCAGCAGATTAGTCAGGGTTTGAACAATTCGGTCTTGATCAGCCCATAACTCGATAGATAAGCTAGAAATGGATAGTTTGATTCCTGCTTTGTCGGCGATGGGCTGGATGATATTAATGGCTGATTTGATCAAGTCAGCGAGATTGCAGGTTTCTCGTGACATTTTCACCCGTCCCGACTCAATCCGTTCGATATTCAGGATATCATTGATCAGGCGTACTAGGCGGTCTGTGCTATCACAAGCAATTTGCAGCAGGCGTTTTCCCTGGGCTGAGTCTGCTTTAAGTAAACCGCTGGCTAACATTCCCAGTGAGCCGTGAATTGAAGTTAGGGGGGTGCGGAGTTCGTGACTGACGACGGAAACAAATTCATCTTTCATCCGCTCGATTTGTTTTCGCTCAGTTATATCACGCAAAATGACTGTGTAAAATGTTCCTTCCCCCATATTTAATTTGGAGATAGAAGCCTCAGCAGGAAATTCTGTACCATCCTTGCGACAACCAAATATTTCTCGCCGTTCGCCCATTCTCCGCGCCAAGCTAGGAGATTTCCTAAAATCAGCTACATAATGACGATGGGTTTGGGTAAAACGTAATGGTAAAAGTAAGTCTATCTGTTGTCCGATAACTTCTTGGGCGGTGTAGCCAAAAATCTTTTCGGCTCCTTGGTTAAACAAAGTGATATGTTGATCCTGATCAATGGAAATAATTGCATCATCGGCAATATCTAAAATCCGGGCAAATCTGGTTTGGGAAATCTCCAATTCTGCTTGTATGCGCTGGCGTTCGTCGAGTTGTGATTGCAATTGTCGATTCAGACTAATTAACTCAGCGGTACGCTCTGCTACTCGCAATTCTAGTTCATTATTCACTTTTTGCAGAGCCGCCTGACTTTGTTGAAGTGCGATTTCCGCTGCAGTGCGATCGCGTTGATTTCGCCATGCCATAATCCCATAAGCTAGGTCTGCAGCTAGATATTCTAACAGTTTGACTTCATCAGCGTCAAAGGCTTCTAGCTCTGTCGCGTAAATATTTAACGCCCCTAAAGGTTGATCATCAGCCATTAAGGGCAAAGCAATAGATGAAGCATAACCTTGTTTGGTTGCCTGACATCGCCAAATTTCATAATTAGAGTCGGTGAAAATGTTCTGAATAATACAAGCCTTACCTGTGCGAATCGCTGTAGCTGATGGGCTTTGTTGAGGAATTGTGTCACTCCAAGACAGGTTCAACGATTGTAAGTATCCATCTTCGTAGCCTGCTTGAGCAACTGGGTGAATAGTTTGCTGGATATCCTGTTCAGCAAAACCAACCCACGCCAAACTATAGCCCCCAACTTCCACAAGTATTTGGCAACTTTTGTTGAGTAAATCTAACTCATCTTTAGCATGAACCAGAACCTGATTGCAATCACTCAAAGTTTGGAGAATGCGATTTATCCGGCGAATTTCTGTCTTCTCTTTGGCTGCGATTTCTTGACGTAATAGCTTCACCCAATTTTGCAAATTTTTGGTTTCCCCTGCAGTCAAGGTTTTTTCAGACTTAAGCAAATGCTCAATTTTACGTGCCAATTTTGAGCCAACCGCCAAGGCAAAAGTGCCTAAAGAACCTGCCAGAGTATGGGCTTCTTGAGCTGCTTGTAAACGCAATTCTACATTTAAATCATTCTGGTTACAAGCTGCTGCTTCTTCCAACACCCTTAGCTGTTGATCAATTCGTCCTTGAAATTTTTGCCAAATACCCGCAACTGCTGTGAGTGTTTGCTGCTGAATTTTTGATTTTCGATGCTCTCCCTCTTCTTCCAGAGTTTTTAGCCGATAGCCAATACCATAAACTGTTTCCACAAAATCATCGTTAGCGCCCACAGCTTTGAGTTTGTGCCGTAAACCTTTGATATGAGTACGCACAGCTTCTTCTGTAGGCGTATCATCATAAGACCACAGATGTTCTAAAATCATCCCGCAGCTAAATACTCGGCGACTGTTTCGCAAAAATAACTCCAATAGAGCATATTCTTTGGGA
>CAVYXS010000157.1:0-29394 GCA_963772205.1 uncultured cyanobacterium | reverse complement strand
ACGCATTGCTTGACAGTCGCCGGAAATAGAATTTTGATAAAGTAATTAAATCTTGAAAGCTTTAATACTTTGGCAACGTTTCTGTAGTCTTGGGGTATTTGTTGTACGCCTACTGTTGTATTAATCAGAATCGGCCAAATAGATGTGATAAAAATGACAAAAATCGCGGAGGGATTAGCTTGGCGAAATGCTGCTAAAGAAATAGGCAACCAAGCCAAAGGTGGCACTGTTCTTAGCACCTGAAATATGGGATCTACAGCATGATAAATTACTTTATTTGTGCCAATTATCATACCAAATGTGATACCGACAATCGCTGCTAAACTGAACCCTAAACCTACTCTTCCTAAACTTGTGAGTATTTGCCAGCCTAAGCCTTTATCATTTTCACCATTATCAAAGAAGGGGTTAATAATAAAGGGGTTCCAAGTATCTTGAAAAACTTTAATTGGACCTGGTAAATTAGAACCAGAACTTGAGCAGAGTAATTGCCAAATAGTTAAAAATATAATCAGCGCTACTAGTGGAGGTACAATTTTTTTGAAGAATAAATTAGCGGTTTTATTCGGCAAACTTCTTTTTTTATGACGACTTACCATAGTTGTAGTCATTTTTTAGCTTCTCTCATGAAGATTGTGTAAACTTGTGTGTTGTTATTGTAAATATGAAAAAAGGGGCGATACAAGACTGCAAAATGCGGATTTATGCCCCTAAAATAATACAATTATACTTTCTTTATTTTCAAGCTCTTCAAGTATTCTTCAGGCTTCTCGGGGTCAAATTTGACGCCATCAAAGAAAGTCTCAACACCACGAGAAGTGCTAGTGGGAATTTCGGCTGCAGCAACACCAAAGGCTTTAGCAGCTTGTTTCCACAAATCTTCTTTGTTTACTTGGTCTACAAGTTCTTTGACTTTAGTATTAGCTGGAAGTTTGCCCCAACGGATATTTTCTGTCAAGAACCAGATATCATGACTCTTGTAAGGATAGGAAGCATTATCTGCCCAGAATTTCATTCGATATTGGAAGTCTTTGACTGTGCGTCCATCCCCGTAGTCAATATTTCCTCGGAAGCGTTCTAAAATATCAGCAACGGCGACGTTAAAGTATTTACGATCTGAGCAAATTTTACACATTTCTTCTTTGTTTTCTGGTTTGTCGCACCATTGCTGTGCTTCTATTATTCCCATTAACAAAGCCTGTGTCGCATTGGGATTTTTATCAACCCAATCTTTCCGCATAGTAAAAGCTTTTTCTGGGTGGTTGTTCCACAGTTCGCCTGTAACTAAGGCAGTGTAACCTAATTTTTGACTGACTAATTGAGCGTTCCAAGGTTCTCCCACACAAAAGGCATCTACGGTGCCAGATTTTACATTGGCTACCATTTGTGGGGGTGGTACTACATCTAAACCTACATCTTGGTTAGGATCGATACCACCTGCTGCTAACCAGTAGCGCATCCATAAATCGTGGGTACCACCAGGAAAGGTAACAGCAACCTTCAAGGCTTTTTTATCGGCTTTGGCTTTATCTACAGCCGCTTTCAAGCTTTTGCTATCTGCAGAAACTTTCAAGTCTTTAAATTTTTCGGCGACGGAGATACCTTGACCGTTAATACTTAACCTCGCCAAAATGTAGAGTGGTACTTTATCGGTGATACTAATCAGGTAGGGCATGGGGCTGAGGATATGCGATCCATCAATGCCATCACCAGCTGAACCGATTTTTAAGTCTTCACGGACTACAACCCATGATTTTTCTTTTTTCAGTTCGACATTGGTCATGCCATATTTGGCAAAGAAGCCTTTTTCTTTGGCAATAATTAGGGGAGCAGCATCGGTTAGGGGAATGAATCCTAATTTGGCTTTGGTGGTTTCAACTTTTGGCGCATTAGCTACAACCGTAACGCTAGACGCAGAACTAGCTGTACTATTAGGGGTAGGGTTGTCTGCACTTGATCCATTGGATGAGCAACCGTGAACCAAAATACTACCAGCAGCCGCAGTACCTGCGGTGATAATGAACTGTCTTCGGGAAAGATTCGTCATTGATTGTCTTATCTTAGTGTTTATGTAGATTTTCTGGTGTAGGTTGCAAAATGGTGATATTTAGATCTATGTTGATACCAAGGTTTGTCGGTGCGGTTGTGCGCCAAAATGCTGGATCAGTAATTCTCGTAATACTGGTTGTAAATCTTCACAAGGTACGCCTTTGGTAACACAAGTTCCCAAATGAGCGTCTTTGCCGATTTTACCGCCCATGTAGATGTCCACCCCTTCTAAGGTTTTGCCGTTTTTGCGCGTTTTAGTTCCCATCAAGCCGATATCTGCAACTTGCGGCTGTCCACAGGAGTTAGGACACCCTGTCCAGTGAATTCTCACAGGACGAGTGAGTTTTAACTCTGCTTCCAAGGCTTTAATCATTTCTAAAGCGCGGTTTTTGGTTTCGATGAGTGCGAAGTTGCAAAATTGTGAGCCTGTACAAGAAACTAGCGATCGCGCCAACAAACCAGGGTCGATCATGAACCTTTGAAGTAAAGGTTCAGTTAAAAATGTTGCTAAACGGGAGTCTGGTATGTTAGGGATAATCAGGTTTTGCTCTACGGTAATCCTGATTTCACCACTGCCGTAAACCTCCGCTAGACGCGCAATTTCCAACATATCATCAGAGTACAACCGACCGACAGGAATATGCAACCCTACGTAGTAAAATCCTACTTGTTTTTGTTTATATACTCCGATGTGGTCACGTTTTTCCCAGTCGATTTCGTCTTTTGGTGCTGCGGCTAACAATGATTTACCCCAACGGTTTTCGACTTCTGAGCGGAATTTTTCTATACCCCATTCGTCAATCAACCACATCAAACGCGCTTTTTGTCGATTCGCACGTAAACCGTGGTCGCGATAAACTGACAAAATAGCTCTACATACACTAACCACATCTTGCGGATGTACCCAAGCATTCAGGGGAATCGCCGCTTCACAGCGTTTAGCTGAGAAAAAGCCACCAACAAGGATATTAAACCCAAAGACTTTTTTGGTGGTGGGGTGGTGGGGAGAATAGTCCTCTCGAAACGCTGGTACAAAGGCCAAATCATTGATTTCGGCGTGAACTGAATTGTCCCTTCCTCCGGCGATCGCAATGTTAAATTTACGGGGTAGGTTGGTAAATTCTGCGTTACCAACTCCATTGTTGGTTAACATGTCTTGTAGTTGCTGCACCAATTCTCTGGTATCAAATAACTCATCTGCATCTAACCCAGCCACAGGATCACCTGTGATGTTGCGGACGTTATCCATCCCTGACTGGACGGTGGTTAAGCCAACGGCACTAAATTTATGAAAAATATCTGGTAAATCTTCAATCCTAATCCCCCGCAATTGGATATTTTGTCTGGTAGTAATGTCGGCGCTGCCATCATCACCATAACGCTGTATTACTTCACCTAAAACACGCATCTGATTACTCTTGACGATACCATTAGGCATCCGCATCCGCATCATAAACTTACCAGGAGTGACTGGACGAAAAAATACACCCATCCATTTAAGCCGATGATCACGATCTGTTTCGTCCATTGCTTCCCAACCTAGGACAGCAAATTTCTCTATTTCATCTTTAATAGTTAGTCCATCTTTTTCTTGTTTGAGTTTCTCGAATTTGTTGAGATTGGTTGTAGTGGTATTAGTTGTGTCTGTCATACCGATTTTGGATATAGAGACTGGGGATTAGGAATTAGCGATATTGATTCTGATTTTTTACTCAATAATTCAGCACTGTTTTAAGTCAGCCCAATTTTGTATCTACAAGGGCGACTGGATGTCAATATTAAGTAGAGCGGCGTAAATAATTAAAGGTTTGTAGTGTGGACTTTAGCCCTCATTTGTTCGCCTAGTTTCCATTTTGTCAACCTGTAAGATATCTTCAAATATCGAAGATGTAACAATTGCGCTCCACCTAAGATTAAGTTGCTATTTTCTGATAAATCGTATAAATTGTTACGAAATTTAGCGATAATTGCTAAAACAGGATTAAGATTATGCATTTTTTACATCAAAGTCTTTCCAGGTGACTCGTAAAATCTGTTTTTTCCTCTGCGATCTGGGCGTCTCTGTGGTATAAAAATAATTCATTCTATAGACCTCTTGCAAAAGTCCCCTAACACCCCACCCCCAACCCCTCCCCGCTTGCGGGGAGGGGAGACTTTGACGTAAGTCGAAGGCGGGGTGGGGTTCTTTGGTTTGATTTATGCAAGAGGTCTTATAGTACCCTCGTAAGGGCACGGCAGTGCCGTGCCCCTACACCCGACGATTAATCACAAGATACTGAGATTGTTTCAAACTAATATGACTTACCTGCTAAATTAGTAAAGTGTTTGACACTTACGTAAATCCTCACTAAAACCGGATTACTAACGATATGAAACGTCGTGATTTCATCAATTGGGTGGGTTTGGGTTGGCTAGCGAGTTCTTTACCAGTAGCGATCGCTGCTTGTTCTTCTGGAAGCAACACAAGGACTGTTGCTGCAGCTAGTGATTGGCAATCGGTGGGAACTACGGCAGAATTAGATAAAACTGGTCAATTACTTGCCGAAAATTCGCCTGCTGGGCCTGTGTTGGTAGTCGGGACATCTAAAACCTCACATCTCATTGCTGTTAACCCCACTTGTACTCATAAAGGTTGCACAGTGGACTGGAATGCTGAAGCTAAAAAATTCGTCTGTCCCTGTCATCATGCCGAATATGGGGCTGATGGTAAAGTGCAAAAAGGCCCAGCCAAAGAATCACTCAAAACTTATAGTTCCAAAATTGAGGGGAATTCTGTTTTAGTCAAACAAACCTGAATGCTAAGTGAATAACATCGACCAGCTTTTGATACAGGCATTAGCAGCACATAATATAGCTGATTGGTCATCGCTAATTCAATATCTACAAGAAATTATCAGTAAAAGTTCTCAACACCCAAAAATAGTTGAAAATCGAGAACAACTGCTGCAATTAGCACTGTCAATTTTAGAGATGGGGGATTTTCAGCAACGCTGGGAGATTACCAAAGTGTTAACCAACTTGGGAAATATTGCCATCCCCCCATTAATTGATATCTTAGAAGATGAAGAGGCAGAGGAAGAATTACGCTGGTATGCGGCGCGGACTCTGGGTGAATTTAGGCACCCAGATGTAATTGCACCTCTGGTAGAATTATTGAAAACCGAAGAAAATGAAGAACTCAAGGCGATGGCGTGTGCGGCTTTGGGACAAATGGATACTTTGGCTATTGCACCAATTTCGCAACTATTAATAGATGAAAATACACGACTGTTGGCAGTGCGATCGCTCTTTTATATCCAACACCCAGATACTATCTTACCTCTGTTGAGTGTAGTTGCCGATCCACAACCCGCAGTCAGGGCGGTAGCGATTGAAGCCCTCAGCCGATTTCATGATCAACGTGTACCACCAGTCTTACTCAAGGCTTTGGATGATTTAGCTTCCACAGTCAGACAAGCCGCTGTACAGGGTTTAGGTTCTCGCCCTGATTTATGCGAAGCATTAGATTTGGTGACGAAATTACAACCCAAGCTGAATGACTTAAACGAAAATGTGAGTTGTGCCGCCGCGATTGCCCTTTCTCGTATGGGTGGTGACAAAGCCGCCCAGCACTTATTTGCGGTGCTGATATCACCCCAAACACCGCTGAAATTGCAACTCGAAATTATCCGCGCTTTTAGCTGGATGCAGACGCTATCCGCTGTCAAATATTTACAACAAGCAATCAATCAATGCACATCAAAGGTAATTTGTCAAGAAATTGTCACAGTTTTAGGGCGAGTACAACAGCCACAGTTAACTAAACTAGCAACAGAAATTTTGCTAGAAACCTTGCAATCAAAGCAGAAAACCACAGAAATTGCCAGCATCAAAAGTGCGATCGCCCTATCTTTAGGTCAATTAGGCAAAATCGAGGCGATTGAATCCTTGATTTTGCTGCTAGCACATGAAGATCCAGTAGTGAGATTGCACGCAATCGCCGCACTCAAAAATCTCAACTCAGAAATTGCACATCAACAATTACAACATTTCGCAAATGACACCACACTCACACCAGAATTGCAACAAGGAATAGCGATCGCTTTGGCGGAGTGGGGGAGATGAGGGGACAATTAAAATATTCATATTAAGTAAGTCGGCGAGAAAAAACCAAACTACATTAAGTAATGTTTTATTTAATTGAATTGGCTTGTAGTCAGCGGCTCTAGCCCTTAAGAGAGGACTTTAGTCCCCACTACAAACCTTGAATTATTCACGGCGTTCTACTTACCACTATAGCTGTTCTCACTTGGATGCAATACAAAATTATATCGTCGCATGTAGGGAACACTGCCGTGCCCTTACTAGTGTATTGGACTCAACCGATAACCGCTATAGCCTATTGACCGATACATTGTAACAAACTCTACTAAATTGAGACACAAAATCCGTTAACGTAATGAAAGCCATAAATGTAATTCAGGCTACATACAGATGCGACTAGAGCAGTTGCAAGCCTTTCTGGCGATCGCCCAAACCGGCAGCTTTCAACAAGCAGCAAGACAATGTGGTGTTACCCAATCGACTATTAGTCGCCAAATTCAGGCATTAGAAGCTGATTTGGGGGTAGAATTGTTTCACAGAACAACTCACGCTAAGTTAACCCTTGGCGGTGAACGGTTGTTACCCCGTGTCCGCAAAATTTGCCAAGAGTGGCAAATTGCTACAGAGGAATTGGCAGATTTAATTGCAGGTAAGCAACCAGAACTTTGCGTGGCGTCAATTCACTCGCTGTGTTCTTCATACTTACCACCAGTGTTACAAAAATTTTGTCATGATTATCCAGAAGTACAACTGCGGGTGACATCATTGGGTAGCGATCGCGCTTTAAAAGTCCTCAAAGATGGCTTGGTAGATCTGGCAATTGTGATGAATAATCGCTTTTTAACTACTGGTAGAGAAATGGTGGTAGAAACACTATTTGACGAACCAATAGAAGTCCTAACTGCTACCAATCATCCCCTAACCGAATATGAATATATTCCTTGGTCGAGAACTAATTCGTTATCCGCAAGTCGTATTTAAAGATGGCTATGGGATGCAGCGTCTAATTCAAGAGCGATTTGATCGATTGGAAGCAAAACTCCATGCAGCTTTGGAGGTGAATACCTTAGATGCTTTTCGGGGAATTGTTCGTCAAGGACAACTGATAGCTTTGTTACCTCACTCAGCATTAGTGGAAGCACGTCTTGATCCTACCTTGGCGGTTCGCCCTCTAGCGATTAATAGTGCTACACCTGACGGTTCCAGTTTGACTCGGCGCGTAGTGATGGTAACAACTCAAGACCGACTGCAGATTCCCCCCATCCAACACTTTTGGCAACTAGTGCGCGAAAATATCGCACTGCAACTTGATCAGCAGCAAACGGCTTAATATAGCATTTCCCACTCTAGTAAGATACATTACAGCACTTCCGGCAGCTATGAGGTACATCCTCAAAGCTGAAAGCTATGAGAGGAGCGGGGCAGGTAGAAAAACTGTATTGCCTAATAGCCGGAAGCGCTGTATAGCCCCCTCCTCGCAAGCGAAGAGGGGGTTGGGGGTGGGGTTCTTGTACCTCACTTAACTGAGAATCGCTATAACTGTCATGGGGTATTTGTCATGTTCGGTTATTTTCTGATGAATAAAGGACAAATGACAAATGAGTAATGTATTTAGGGAATTCTTGCAGAAGGTAGGGAGTGGAAACCACACAGCAAAAAATTTAACTCGAAAAGAAGCGGCTACTGCTACCAAAATGATGCTGCTGGGTGAAGCGACACCAGCCCAAATCGGAGCATTTTTGATTGCTCATCGCATCAAGCGTCCCACAGGTGAAGAGCTAGCGGGGATGTTAGATGCTTACGATGAATTAGGGGCAAAATTGCTACCTATTGCCTCTGAGCGACCCGTGATCGTGTTTGGTATCCCTTATGATGGGAGAACCCGCACCGCACCAATTAGCCCCGTTATGGCTTTGTTACTAGCCGCTGCTGGGCAACCAGTGGTCATGCACGGTGGCGATCGCTTACCGACTAAGTATGGTCTACCTTTAATAGAAATTTGGCAGGGTTTAGGAGTTGATTGGACTGCTTTACGACTTATCAAGACTCAACAAGTGTTTGCACAAACAGGAATCGGCTTTGTTTATACACCAAAGCATTTTCCCTTAACTCAAAGTATTTGGGAGTACCGCGACCAACTCGGTAAGCGTCCACCCTTGGCGACAATGGAGTTAATTTGGTGTCCTTATGCGGGGGATGCTCATATCATTGCCGGCTTTGTCCATCCGCCGACAGAAGGCTTGTTTCAAGAAGCTTTGGCGCTGCGGGGTGTGACAAAATTGACAACTGTCAAAGGATTAGAAGGTAGTTGTGATTTACCACGCGATCGCACGGCAATTATTGGCTTATCTCAACCACCGCAGCAGATAGAACGGTTGCTGCTTGTGCCCCATGAATACGGCTTTACCACCAAGAATGTATCCCTGGGCACGACACAAGAGTTGCTTGCTAATATTAAGTCAGTTTTAGCTGGTAAATCAGGCGAATTGATGCAAACAGCCTTATGGAATGGTGGATTTTATCTATGGCAAAGTGGTATTTGTCCAGATATGCAACAGGGTTTAACTAAAGCAGAAGAATTAATTGCCAGTGGTGCTGTAGCTGCTAAACTCCAAGAACTTCGTATAGCCTTTGATTAATTCGTAGCGAATTCTCCGCGTTCCTGTGCGCTTACCGCTGCGCCCCTCTGCGTTTAAATTTCTACCCTCAATTCGCCAGGATTTTACGCAAAGCAGTACTTAGGGATGATTTACAGTAAAAATTAAACCTTCATAAGCCAGTAATGCTTGAGGAAAAGCAGATTTAACTTCGACTTGCACTTGGTCGAGAAAATCATCATTATCATCTGGGTGGTGGTGAGTGATGACCAAACCTTTTACACCAGCATTATTAGCTAAGTCCACAGCAGTTTGCCAGTGCAAATCACTCAATTCATGATTATAAGCCGTTGGGGGATTGTACGTGGCATTGGCAATTAGCAAATCGACGCCTTGAATAATTTGTAAAATCTTCTGTCCGTCTAATTGCTCATTATTTTTGTGCAAATCCGTCACATAGGCAACACTATATTCCTGCCAGGTGATTCTGTAACCAACTGAGCGCTGATTGGGATCAATCAATCCCATTGTAATTGTGACATCATCTAGCTTCACCTCGCTATCTGGAGTCAGATTGTAGAACTGCAAGTCAGACTGCATTACCTGTAAAGGATAAGGGAAGTGTGGCTGCAGCATTTGATCACACAGACATTGTTTAATCGAGGCGCTATTTGAAGCAGCTATTCCGTAAATGTGAAAAGAATTTTGGGCAATAAAGGCGGGAGCAAAAAAAGGAAACCCTTGGATGCGATTTGATTGGGAGTTGGTAAAAAATAAATGGGCTTCTATTGGCTGTTGCAGTTGCTGCCAAGTTTTACCCAATAGACGTAAGCCAGTCCCGCCATCAAAAATCAAGTGTTTATCAGCTACATGGATTTCTAAACAAGCAGTATTACCACCATAGCGGTGGGTGTTGCTGCCTGGGGTGGGAATCAAACCCCTAACACCCCAGAATTTGACGATAAACTCCCCGGCGGGACTAATAGCCTGGGTAGTTTGTTTTGCAGTTACATAGCTCTGGGAACCCGACAGCTCAAAATTTGACATTTTCGTTGAAATTTAGACCTTACTGAGCAGGTCATCGTAGTGCCGCACTTCCAAAAGTCGGTTGTTTTTGTCTACCATGACGACCGTAGGCGAGTAACATTTTAACTCTTCTGACGTAAACTGCCCGTAAGTCATTATAATCAAGCGATCGCCAATAATGCCTAGACGTGCCGCCGCCCCATTTAGCTCAATGATTCCTGAATTGGCGGCTGCGGGGATGGCATAGGTAATAAAACGCTCACCATTAGCACTGTTCACTACTTGCACCTGTTCGTAAGGTAATATACCAGATGCTGACAACAAAATTTGATCAATGCTGATACTTCCCACGTAGTTGATATTCGCTCCCGTGAGGGTACAGTTGTGAATTTTTGCCAAAAGGAGAGTACGCTGCATTTCGTTGAGGAAAGTTAGGATTTGGGAGTGCTGAGTACCGAGTTGAGAGTGCTAAGTTGAAAGTTAGGATTTGGGAGTTGAGATTTTGGGAGTTGGGATTTTGGGAGTTAAAAATAACAACTCCTAACTCTTCATTTATAACTCTTCACTCTTCACTCAGTACCTCATAACTCAGCACTCCTCACTCTCGCGATTATCCTTTGTAGGCGGCGATAGATTTTTCGACTAGGGGCTTAACCTTGTCAACATCTTGCCAACCGAGAATTTGTGTTACCTTTTTTTCCAAATTTTTATAACTGCGGAAAAACTCGGCAATTTCATCTAAGCGGTGTGGTGCTAAGTCTTTGAGAGATCTTATTTGTGCGTAGCGAGGATCTTTATCAGGCACAGCGAGAATTTTTTCATCGCGATCGCCACCATCAATCATCTCCAAAAAGCCGATTGGTCTAGCAGCAATGACACAACCGGGAAAGGTTGGCTCGTCTATTAGTACCATACCATCTAGGGGATCGCCATCATCCGCTAGGGTATTGGGTACAAAGCCGTAGTCGTATGGATATTGTACCGAAGAATAAAGTACTCGGTCTAGGGCAAAGGCTTCTAGTTCTTTGTCATATTCATATTTATTTTTACTTCCGCCCGTAATTTCAATCAGAACGTTGATTAGACCTGGTTTAGGTTGAGCAGGTATACGCGATAAGTCCACAAAAAATGCCTCGGTTAACGTGAATTCTGGGCGCAGTCAATTTGGCTCCCCGTGTAGAATTTTAGGGCCAAGGTGTACTTCTTCCCAAGGTATTCATAGAAAGTCGGCGGGAAACTCCATTTGAGTTGCTTAAATCCTGGGTGCCAAAATGCAGTGGCCTGCGGATGCAACAACCACCGCAGGCCACTCATACTATTTTAGATTGTCAAGGAGTTACTCATCATCGCTTTGGGCGATCCATCTGTCGCGATGATTTTTCCACTCCCTATCATTATTGACTACATCTAGGCGTATGTCCTGAAAATCTGTTATTTGCTTGATGTTTTACTTTGGCTCAAGCATCTGGCATCTTGTACGGATGTACGCCCATTTTTTTGGTATTTCCTGCTAGTGAAATATTACTGGGGGGTGTTGATTAATTTTCACTGCTTTGTAGGTTATAGGTCAAGGGTTGTTGGTTATTGGTTACATTGCTTGAAGAATAGTTGGCAATGACAAACACGGGTAGCGTCAGAGTTAATACAGCGATCGCAGTTCCCACGATGTCTGCCAAACGATGGGAATATGTATCGGTAGAGTTGGCAGACTGGCTATTTGAATTCATACAAAAATTGCGGTTCGTCACGTCACTTATTAGGTTTGCTCTCTTGTCGAGAGTGTTAATACTATTTTAGCTATTTTTTGATGGTAAACTGTGTAGCATGTAAGCATTTTATCCAGTTTTTCAAGTGTCATAACAGCAGTTTTATCCAGGGTAATATTGATACAAATTTACACAAAAATATTTTCTGCTTTACTTGGTAATCAATATTGTCTGATTTGTTGCTGTACGGTGTAATTTTTGGGTTAAGCATGATTTGACATGCTGACATAATAAATTACATTTTTTTCTCGACTTACTGCTGAATTTTTCAAAAGTATTTGGGTGATTTGTCATTATCATAGCACTATATAATGCTTTTGATAAGCGGGTTATATCATATTTAATATTTTTTTATACTCTCTATTTTTACGAAGTTTTACCGAAAACCGAATTATTTTTTTATTTCAGCAGCAGTAGTTACACACAAAGGAATTTGAGACTTGTTCAAAATGGGCTAACACTGATTTTTTAACCATCTATCCACACCGAATAAATACAGATGGATAAATTAGATTGAAACTATTTATTCAGTGATAGCACTAAAAAAATATTGCCGAATTGAAATCATCCAAGCCGAGTAATATTAATTCAATTTTGTCAATCTATATATCGATAGAGTAAAAATGCCTGAATGATAGACTATTCCTAGCCATCGTCCAATATATCATTCAAAATATTTATAGTGATGGAAATCTGGAAATTCCTAAATGCCAAATCTTATAACAAATTAACCAACTAAAAAAATTGCCAGTAGCTAGTAGTCAACCAAAGCAACAATGCTTGGTTCGTAGTTAGGTTTAGTCCTAAAAAAACGATAAATCGCTTACTACATACCCCACAAAGTTTGTCTGGTAGACCACTAATAGTCTATCCCAAAAGTTTTGATAGGTTCGTAGTTGCGCTTTAGCGCCGGCACAATCAATAACGCTATTCGCGCAGCGTGGCGTTAGCCAAGCGCAACTACTTTCAACCCCTCAAAATTAATGAGACAGACTACTAGGGCGATTTGGTACTGATAACTGTTGACTGATTTAACTAACGTTTAGCATAAGCAGTCATTGGCTCTTTGATAAACCGAATGTAAAGATGTCTAAACGTCGATTTAATCACACGTGGCATAGCAAAATCGATAGGCATTAACTTATCTGGTAGTCGCCAATCTTCTATTTTGAGTAAATCAGGTGCTAAAATAGGAAATTGGATGGCAGATAATTCAGGACAAACTCCTAATCGTTGAGAAGCGGCAACTGTGGGTACTTGATCGGGTGAAACATTGAGAATTTCCACCATTGCCCGATCTAGGGCAAATACATCTGATGCTGCTGCTAAAATACCTAATGCACGAGGTTCACCGCCACTAGGGCCATTACCTTCATGACCAATAATGCCATCTAAAATGGTTAAATTAGGGTTAATTGCCTTGGCTGTTTCTACCAACATTTCACCAAAACGGTTCGCATCTTTCCCGGCTTCCATGTGCCACCAAGCTTTCATTTTACCGGGGACGCAACCAAAGAGGTTTTTTACTCCCATTGTTAATGTCAGCTGCATGTGGGATTTGACTTTAGGTAAATTAATTACCACATCGGCTGACATCGCTTCTTTTGACAGACGCAGGTGGTGAAAATTTTCGCACTGGGTTTCGTAACGCTGGCCATGAAAATCAATAATCGGTAGATTGAGTGCTTCTAAAATAGGTTGATAGCCACTAGCGATCGCAACTCCCTTAGCACTACCAAAAGCTGGACTATCGCCCAAAAATGGCTTACCGCCAACTTCAATTACCATCTGGGCTACTTCGTAAACCAGTTCAGGGCGGGTGGTACACTCTTTACCAGGACGGGAACCTGTCAGCAAATTTGGTTTGAGCAAAACGCGATCGCCTGTTTTGACGAAAGCTCCTATTCCCCCAAAAGGTTCCAGCAAGGTGACTAACGATTCCCGTAAAGCCTCGTGTTCGTAGGAAGTAGCCCGGATTAGACTGACAGATGGTTTTTGAGTCTGCATGGAAATAAATTACGAGTAGTAAAGATAGGAGAACAAGAATTTCTGCTTACTTCTATCTTCCTACTATCTTTTTAATCCATGTTGTCCTATTCTGCCCTGAGGGGTGAGATACCACTCATCTGTTCGAGATTTAACACTGTCGCTAATTGAGCTTCACTCATTAATCCCCGTTCTAGGACAATTTGACGCAAAGATTTGCCTGTTTCCAAGGATTCCTTGGCTACCGCAGCAGCATTGAGATAACCGATGTGGGGATTGAGTGCGGTGACTAAAGCGAGACTCCCTTCAGCATAAGCCAAGCAACGTTCCTTATTGGCTGTAATACCTTTGATACAGCTTTGAGTCAAGGCGGCGATGGTATTACCCAAAATTTCGATACTGTGAATCAAATTATAGGCAATCAGTGGCATCATCACATTTAGTTCCAATTGTCCCGCTTGGGCGGCTAAAGCGATCGCACTGTCGTAACCCATCACCTGAAAGCACACCATCGATGTCATCTCTGCCATGACGGGATTATACTTACCTGGCATAATTGAGGAACCGGGTTGCACTGGGGGTAGTTGAATTTCTTTGAAACCAGTTTTTGGCCCTGAATCCATCAACCGCAAATCATGGGATATTTTAACTAAATCCTGTGCTAAGTTACGTAAAGCACCAGAAACATTGACAAATGGTGCCATACTCTGCATTGCCGCCATGAGGTGAGGTGCGGGTTCTAGGGGAGAGTTCAGCAACTCTGAGAGAACTTCTACCACGCGAGCGCGATACAGCGGATGGGTATTCAAGCCTGTTCCTGCTGCACTTCCCCCCAAACCTAACACCATCAAATCCCCAGAGGCTGTGTAAATCCGATTTTGGTGTTCTGATAAGATTTGTGCCCAAGCGCCGAAATTATCACCCAAACGCACAGGTACGGCGTCTTGGAGGTGAGTTCTCCCAGATTTAACGATATCTTGGAATTCTGCGGCTTTGTCTGAGAGAATAGCGATCGCCTGTTCTAATGCTGGGTGTAATGTCTTTGACAGTGCCAATAAGCCACCAATGCGGATTGCCGTGGGAATCACATCATTGGTAGACTGCCCATAGTTAACGTGGTCATTAGGACTGACACGCTGGTAATTGCCTTTAACATCGCCGAGAATTTCTAAGGCGCGATTGGCGAGAACTTCGTTGACATTCATGTGGTGAGAGGTACCAGCACCAGCTTGATAGACATCAACTACAAATTGATCGCGTAACTTACCCGCAAGTATTTCTTCTGATGCTTGCACAATCGCCTGACTGATATCTTGGGGAATGCAACCTAATTCGCCGTTGACAATCGCAGTAGCTTTTTTAATTAATAAACAAGCATCCACGTAAGTAGATAAAGGCTTAATGCCGCTAATTGGGAAATTTTCGATAGCACGGAGGGTTTGAATACCGTAATAAGCGCTACTGGAGATTTGGCGATCGCCCATCGAATCGCGTTCAGTACGGAATTGGAAATCTGTTGGTTGAGTCATAGAATTTTTCAAGGAATCTCAAGAAACAGATCATGCCATGCCGATACACTAGAATTTTGGCAATTATCCGAATTTCTGCAGGGGATTTCCAAGAAATAAATTATCCAATCTTGTGGGGTGGGCATCTTGCCCGCCCGTAGACAAAGGCAGGCGAGACGCCCACCCCACAAGAAATTATTGGATGTTTTTTTACCCCACCCTAACCCTCCCCTTATATACGCGCTTCGCGTTCCCGTAGGGTAGGGGAGGGAACCGGATTTTATTCTTTCCCCCCTTTATAAGGGGGGATTAAGGGGGGTAAGAATGTAATTAAAGTCACAGCGAAATACTTTTCAAACATCCTCTTATATCAAATCCGGGTGATTGCACATAGTATTTGTAGGGGCACAGCACTGCTGTGCCCTGAATGTTTGTGTGTTCATTTAACCGGATTTGATATTATTCATTCACAAATAGTTTATCAACCTGCCAAATTAAAAATCTGTTGTGCGGTAAGATTAAATTGTGGGAAAGTAGGAGAGACAATGACATCATTCTATCTAAAGGTGGTTTTTACGTATTCCCCGTCAATTAATTCATAGACAAAGATAGTTGGTTGTTTGGGATAGCCAATAAATTCACGCCCTCCCAAAGCTGCATAATCGACAATCCAGTATTCGGGAATGCCCATAGCTACCCTTCGGGAAGGGCTTCGCCCAACATAATCACGGCGTTTGTCGTAGTAGTCGTCTTGCCAATTTGTACTCACAACTTCTACAATCAATTTGACCGAAGTTGCATTTTGAATAATTGACTCATTTTCCCAACGTGTCTCAGTACCAATAGTTTCTTGATTTAAAATAATGATATCCGGCTCGTACCCAGATTTATCGCGGTAAGGTTTGACAATCGATTCTCTGGGTATTGTCCAAATATCGATTTTACCAATTTTATCAATCGTTGCCAGCAACCTGCCACTGAGAGAACCCGTTAAATTTGAATGTTTCCCCCTAGGCTTAGGCATCTCAATAATTATTCCATCATGCAATTCGTAACGCAATTGTGAGTTTTCTGGATACCATTCCATAAACTCATCAAAGGTATATAATTTTGGTTCTGTTTGTGCTTGTGTTTGTGTTTGGGCTTGGGTCATAGTTTACTTGGGAGAATTTTCAGATTTGCTAACACTCCCTGAACTGAACAAATAAGGCTTGGCTCATTTAGAATCATAAATTATGCAGGACTCATAGTTCCAAATTACATAGTCAGACATATGCAATTTAGGTTTAAGCCAGCCTCATAAAGAAACGGTATTACTTACGTGTCATATTTAAAGAATGGTGCGTGACGCCACTGGTGGTGTAAGCTGCGTACAATATTTATCGAAGCGTCACGCACCCTACGATGATTAATGTGCCAGGCAGCTTTAGTCCTATTATGAATTTTTCAGCATGACTCTGCCTAATTGGATTACTTTCTCCCGCCTTCTGGGAATTCCATTTCTGCTTTACGGCTTATACAACCCGACAGCGCAAGCCAGGTGGATATGTTTGACAATTTTTCTCGTCGCAGCTTTAACAGATTGGCTAGATGGCTATTTAGCGCGAAAACTCGACCAAATTAGCGATTTGGGCAAATTTCTTGACCCCTTGGTGGATAAATTGCTGGTATTGGCGCCTTTATTGGTTTTAATTGAGTTGAGACAGATACCAGCTTGGGGAGTATTTATAATATTAGGGCGGGAATTAGCGATCGCTGGTTGGCGAGTGAATCAAACGAAGATTACCGGAGCGAATATTTGGGGTAAACTCAAAACCGTCAGTCAAATAGTGGCGATCGCACTTTTAATTGCACCATTATCAGCAGTCTGGCAAATTCCGTCCTTAATTGCCTTTTGGATATCTGTTGTGTTTACGGTAATATCTGGGATAATTTACCTAATACCGGCAAATGAAGCAGCTAAATAGAATTACATTTAATCCGGACTTGTAGTCAGGGCTTCAGCCCTGGTTTTATGCAACTTAAATGCTGGCTGATTAGCTGAGGAAGTAAACCTTGTATTCCGGGTTCACATGTGGCACTTTGTGCTATTGTTGGGTTAATGGCGTCTGGTAGAACCCCGAAAGAAATTTTACAGGACTAAAGTCCTGACTACGAACAGCAGAAGACAAAAAGATAAACTTTTCCACATTTAATTTGCATACTTAATTGTGTTGACAGTCAACAGTCACAATTTTGTTAATATCTAGATAGTTTTGAGGCAATTTCGCTGATATGAGACTTGGCAAATTTTTCCTTGCTAACTGAGAGCAGCTTCTCTATTAATCCCATAGGTTTCAAATTGTTGCGATAAATTTCCCAAGCTAGGGTAGTATAGATAATGGCGTCTAAATTGTTATATTTAGGCTGCCAACCCAATACTTGTTGGATTTTATTTGCACAAGCTGTAACATAAGCTGGGTCTCCAGGACGACGACTGGCTGCAATCACGGGGAAATCTACCCCAGAAATAGCCTTGACTCGTTCGACAACTTGTCGGACGCTGTAGCCTTGTCCATAACCACAGTTAAGAATTTGGCTGTCTCCTCCTGCTTCTAAATAGGATACAGCATCGACATGGGCTGCTGCTAGGTCTTCCACATGGATATAGTCTCGAATACCTGTACCATCAGGTGTGGGAAAATCGGTACCAAAAATCTTTAATTCTGGTTGGCGCTGGAGTGCAACATTACAAGCCACCGCAATCAGATGAGTTGCATTTTGTAAATTCTGTCCTAGTTTACCACCAGGGTCGGCGCCGCCGACGTTGAAGTAGCGTAAAATGACGTACCGTAGGCGAGAGGCTAACCCATAGTCTTGAATGAGCCATTCACTCATCAGCTTGGAGCGCCCGTAGGGGTTAATCGGTAAGGTGGGGGTAGACTCAGTAACAGGATTTTCTTGAGGTTCGCCGTAAACTGCGGCTGTACTAGAAAAGATGAATTGGTTAACACCCATGACACTACAACATCTGAGCAAATTTAGGGTATTGCGGGTGTTGTTAGCGTAGTAATCGAGGGGATGGGCAACGGATTCTGGTACAACTAAACTGGCAGCAAAGTGCAGCACTGCACTAAATTGATGTTTGGCAAAGACTTGGTAAAGATGGTCTATATCTGCTAAATCGCCAATAATTAGATTACCATATAGTACGGATTTAGCTACGCCTGTAGAGCAATTATCATATACGACGATATCATAACCAGCTTCGCCCAGTTGTCGTACGACATGGGAGCCAATATAGCCAGCACCCCCAGTCACCAATACTTTTTGATTCATCGACCTTTACCTAACAAAACAACTCTAACCGTTTTAAAGGCGATCGCAATATCTAACCATAAGGAATAATTTTTGATGTAGTAGAGGTCATAAGCGAGCTTTTCGTAGGCATCTTCAACGGAAGCCCCGTAGGGATATAATACCTGTGCCCAACCTGTAATTCCAGGCTTGACTAAATAACGCAATTCGTAGTATGGAATCGCTTCTTTGAGTTTAATATCAAACTCTGGTCGTTCTGGACGTGGACCAATTAAGCTCATATCTCCGCGCAAGACATTCCAAATCTGTGGTAGTTCGTCAATTCGTAGGATTCTGAGCCAATATCCGACTCTAGTAATGCGTGGATCGCGTTGACTTGCCCATTGTGCGCCCCGTTTCTCAGCATCTTGATACATGGAACGGAATTTGTAAACCCGAAATGGTTTACCGTAGAGTCCTGTTCGTAATTGACTATAAAAAATTGGACCTGGGCTATCTAATTTAATTAGTAGTGCCACAAATAGCATCAATGGAAACAAAACTATCAGTAATAGCCCCGTCAGTATCAGGTCTGCAAACCGCTTCAGTTTGAGACTAACACCATCAGAGACTAAGTTAAAGCCCGAACTAAAAGCCAACCACTTATCCTCAAGCAAGGATGAGGGCAGTTTATACCATAAAGTTTCGCAAATATCGGGCAATCTGTAAACCGGGATGCCTTGTAGTCGTAGTTGCATCAAATTCTGCACCTGTGCATCAGAAAAGTCGATTTGATCTGCTACTACTACTCCAGACCAAAGCTGTTGACTCCAACTAGGTAAGTCGCTGAGAGTGCCTCCACAACTGATCTGGGTTTCTGTTTGCGCTAATTCAGTGATATTTTGACCTGCTTGTGTCAAAACCACCAATCGCCCCAATGGGTTTTGTGTTAAGAACATTTGGGCAAATTTCATGGCACAGTCGTCAGCACCCAACATCAGCCAACGACTTTGTTGAGCGTGCGATCGCAACCACTGGACTGCCCATAACCGTAATATTACTGCCCAGATTGTAAATATTCCCAGGCTGACTAGCAATATGCCCCGCCCTAGTAGTGGGTGTTGTCCCCAAGTCCCCGATAGGTAAATCAGGGCACACGTGATCGCACCAACGATTAAACTACTGATCAAGATGCCGAGCCGGCGCACGCAAACCAGCAATTTGGTTATCTGGATGGTAAGTATCTGCTAGATACAGTCCAGATAAAATTGTGACTATAAATCCCCACACTACATAATCAAAGCCCTGAAGTGGTTGACCCAGACGCCACCAAAAGGCAACCCCTAAACAGATAAATAAGCCAAAAATATCTCCTACTAAAAGTAATACAGGTAGAAATTGTGGGATTTTCACAAATTGAATACTTCCCCTGTAACCTTCAAACGGTATATTGTACATAAGTATTCTATACTACAATTGATTTACACATAAACAAGCTGTAAGTCGTCAAATGTTTGTAGTTTACAATGCTAAAGTCTAAAAATATCTTAGCTAAAGCATCTTCAGATATAGAGATCTGTAATTAAAACGAATGTGCTAATACTAACTCAGTAGATAGATGCAAACAAAGTTAACTAGATATAGGGCATTGGTCAGAGTTTCAGATCTTGTGATGAAATAACAGATACTGAGTTATGTTTACTGCTATTTATCCGCTGCTGTCAGTTAAAGATTATTCCAAGTCAGGCTAAGTTACTAGTCCTCTTAACTACAAAAAATCAAAAAAGCAGTAGATTTTTCTTCTAAAAGTGATTTAAATTACTTGCTTTTTCTAATTAGATGATTTTAGATATGAGGGGAATTAATTATGTCCCTTTTGTCAAGTTAGTTTTGAAGGTTTCGTAGTAGATACGTAGGGTGCGTTAGCGACAGCGTAACGCACCAAATCCTTGATGATGGTGCCGTACTGTCGCCTAACGCACCCTAAGATACCTAATTTTGTTCAAAAATCAAAAAGAGAGAGGCTTTGAATCTTAATTACTCCCCTTCCCTTATAGGGAAGGGGCTGGGGGTTAGGTCTATATTGGACTCAACTGATAAGTATAAATGATTGATTAATTAACCCGCTGTCAAAGGCAATCGGGTATCATACAGGCTAATAATTGTGTCAAAAGTAGAAGGTTATGACGAATAAAGAACAGAAATTAGTATAAAAGCAGTATCTGTGAAAACAAGAGAAATTATTCATTTGTCAACAGTCATTGGTAAGATTTTTAGGGAAATTCATATTTCGTAATTAACATAGTTGGGTTTATTCAGTCTGACTTAAATTAATAGTTCCTCTAGCCAATCAAGAGGTATCATCAGGATTTATATATAATTTTTATGACATTGCCTATGACTACTAACTCAGAAGACCGAGACTCAGCACTGAATTTCCAACGGTCCTGGCTGATATTAAAAAGGCGATGGCTGGTGACATCAGTTGTCATGAGTTCTGTGTTTGGAGTCACAGCTTTAGTAACATTTTTACAAAAACCAGTTTATGAATCAGACGGTAAGCTGTTGTTTAATAAACAAAGTGGGGTATCATCTTTAACCAGTCTCTCGGCAAAGGTGGGAGAATTAGGCGGTCTAACCAACCTCAGTAACCCAGTAGATACGGAAGCTGAAGTTATTCGTTCCTACCCCATTGTTCACAAAACTATTACCACCCTAAACCTGAAGGATAAAAAGGGTAAACCCCTGACAATGGAAGGGTTTCTCAAAATATTGAAGCTGAAAACTATCCGAGGAACGGATGTGATGCAGCTTTCTTATCGCAGTACTAATCAGCAAGAAGCAGCGACTGTGGTAAATACTGTGATGAAATATTACCTAGAAAGTAATGTTCGTACCAACCGTTCCGAAGCCAGAGCAGCGCGGGAATTTTTAACCAAGCAGATACCAGAGGTTGAACAAAGAGTGATGCAAGCCGAAATGGCTGTGCGTCGGTTTAAAGAAAAAAACCGGGTGATAGCGCTGGATGTAGAAGCAAAAGTTGGGCTGGAAGGTTTGAGTACTCTAGTAACAACGATTACCAAAGCCCAAGGGGAATTGGCTGCGGCTAACACTCGCTCTGTGGCTTTGCAAAATGAAATGAAATTGAATCCCCAGAAGGCTGTGGAACTCAGCACCTTAAGTCAATCTCCTGGGGTGCAGCAGGTACTCACAGAATATCAAAAGCTACAAGATGAATTAGCAGTAACACGGACTCGGTATACTGACAATAATCCGGTAATTGTCAATCTGGTACAAAAAGAGGCTGCTCTCAAAACCCAACTACAAGGGCGAGTTTCTCAAATAATCGGCAATTCCGAGTCTCCACCAGAACAGAATTTGCAAATTGGCAAACTCAAGCAGACTTTAAGTGAAGATTTAGTCAAAGCAGAAGTAGAACGGTTCGGCCTTGGGAACTGAAGTAGCAGAATTACGCAAAGCTTTTATCATCAACAAAACACGCTTAGATAGCTTACCGCGACTCGAACAGCAGCAACTACAGATCCAGCGTCAATTGCAGGTAGCGCGAATCACCTATGAACAACTCCTCAAGCAATTGCAGGAAGTTGAGGTGGTAGAAAACCAAAATGTCGGTAATGCGCGGATCATCTCTGAAGGTTTAGTTCCAGAAAAGTCAGTTTCGCCGGTTATTCCTTTAAATCTAGCCCTGGGTGGATTTTTAGGAATCTTGCTGGGTGTGGGAACAGCGCTGATGTTAGAAGCGATGGATAATTCCCTCAAGACAATTGAAGAAGTTAAACGGCTGTTGAAGTATCCCTTGCTGGGTACGATTCCCCTGGCTGAAAAAGCTA
This sequence comes from uncultured cyanobacterium, assembly GCA_963772205.1. Taxonomy (GTDB): domain Bacteria; phylum Cyanobacteriota; class Cyanobacteriia; order Cyanobacteriales; family Nostocaceae; genus Gloeotrichia. Next base: position 7,252 of record CAVYXS010000157.1, on the reverse strand, counting down.
AGGGTGGTGATGGTGAGGGGGGTGCAGATTTACCTGTACTCAACAATCCTTATTCACCTGAGTCTGCAGCCTTTGAAATGCTCCAAGCTAACCTAGGTTTCAGTATTTCTGACAAAGCGCTGAAAGTAATTGTCGTCAGTAGTTCTATTCCTGGTGAGGGTAAATCTTTTGTGGCTGCTAACTTAGCAGTTGCGGTAGCGCAAATTGGAAGGCGAGTGCTGTTGCTGGATGGAGATATGCGTCGCCCCCGTCAGCATAAAATTTGGGAGCAATCTAACCTTGTGGGGCTGAGTAATATTTTAGTCGGTCAGGCTGAGTTACAAACTACCACCAAAGAAGCTTTGATGACTCTGGATTTGGTAAGTGCTGGAACAATTCCACCAAACCCTGCAGCATTGTTAGATTCCCAACGGATAGGGGAGGTGATTCGAGAGGCTAGTAAGGAATATGATTTTGTGATTATTGATGCGCCACCTTTGACGGCGGTTGCTGATGCATTGATGTTCGGTAAGTTGGTGGATGGGCTATTGTTGGTTGTGCGTCCTGGGGTAGCTAATATTGCGTCGGTTAATGCGGCGAAGACGTTGTTGGAGCAAGCCGGTCAACGGGTGTTGGGTATGGTGGTCAATGGTGTGACTTCTGCTAGTAGTTATGGTGGTTATTATTCTCAGGGTTATTACGGGGTGAAGGGGAATGAGAAGAATGGGAAGGTTGATGTGCCAATGTCGAAAATTCGGATTTAGTAATGGTGGGAAATATGAATTCTCAAACAGTATTTTATTTAGGGATTTGTAAATTTAGGAATATCATAATTTTTGGTTACAAGTAATGTGAAATACATCTATTTAGGAGAATATCAAGTAGTATTTATTCTGAGGTGGCAATATCAATTCTGGAAATAAAGTGTTGTTTGACTTAAGTTAAATCTAATTTAGTGAGGTTTTTTTATATTTGATATTGCTGCACAAACTTATTTCTTGCCGGTGCAATCGCTCGATAATATTAGAGAAAGTAACTAGGAGGGAAAATGACCTTCAGAAAGCTAATTATCTTTAAATTGTGTCAACCAGCCATAATACGATAAAACTGTTTTGCACGAGGTCTATTATGATTGATAAATTGGCAACAGTCAAGACAGATTGTATAGGTGAAAATACTTCTATCAAAAGCTTTGCAGTAATTGATCAAGAAGTAATTATTGGTAGTAATGTTATTATTCATCCCCATGTAACTATAGAAGCTGGTGTTGTCATCGGCAATAATGTAGAAATATTTCCAGGTGCTTATATTGGAAAATTACCCAAGGGTGCTGGAGCAGTAGCCCGAAAAATTGAATATCAGCAAAAAGTAAAAATTGGTGATAATTCTGTAATTGGTCCAAATGCTGTTATTTATGCTGATGTCACCATTGGTTCTAATACTTTAATTGGTGATAATGCCTCTATTCGGGAACAGGTGATTATAGGCGATTTTTGCATTATTAGCCGAAGTGTAACTATTAATTACAATACATCTATTGGCAATAGAACTAAAATTATGGACATGACACATATTACCGGAAACTGCCAAATAGGTGATGATGTATTTATAAGTGTATTGGTAGCCACCACAAATGATAGAGCAATTGGTCAATCGGGTTATGACGAAGAGAAAGTAATTGGTCCCAATATCGGTAATGGTGTAGCTATTGGTGCAGGTGCAAATATTTTACCAGGCGTATATATTGGTGAAGGATCGGTAGTAGCAGCATCTGCTGTAGTTAGCAAAGATGTACTCCCAAAAAAAATGGTTGCTGGGAATCCAGCACGAGTAATTAAAAGTTTAGACGGGGGGGGAGACATAGCAGAATATTTTGTACATGATTTAGCTTATGTAGAAACAGAAGCGATTGGCAAAGGAACTAGAATTTGGGCTTTTACTCATATTTTGAATGGTGCAAAAATTGGGAGCAATGTGAATATCTGCGATTCTGTATTTATTGAAAATGATGTAGAAATAGGTAATAATGTAACTATTAAATGTGGGGTTCAGCTTTGGGATGGAATAAGATTAAAAGATAATGTTTTTATTGGTCCAAATGTTACGTTTACAAATGACCCATTTCCCAGGTCTAAAAATTATCTTGATCGATATCCTGAAACAATTGTGCAAGAGGGTGCAAGTATTGGAGCAAATGCAACAATTTTGCCTGGAGTTACCATAGGTAAAAAGGCGATGATTGGAGCAGGTGCAGTTGTCACAAAAAATATTCCAGATTATGCTGTAGCGGTCGGGAATCCAGCTAAAATAATCAGATACTTGCAGGAGGCTTAATATTGAGTATCAAAGAATGCAAACTAATTCAATTACCAAAAATCACCGATCCTCGTGGTAATTTAACTTTTATCGAGTCTAATAAACATATTCCATTTGATATTAAGCGAGTGTTTTATATCTACGACGTACCAACAGCAGCGGATCGTGGCGCTCATGCACATAAAACACTTCATCAGTTTTTGGTATGTTTATCAGGTAGTTTCGATGTGTCTATTGATGATGGCTTTAATCAATCTGTTGTTCATCTAAACCGTCCGTGGCAAGGATTACACATACCACCGATGATTTGGGCATCTGAAATCAACTTTGATCCTGGATCTATCTGTGTAGTTCTTGCTTCCGATTTGTATGATGAAAGTGATTACTATCGGGATTATTCTATTTTTATAGAGCAAGTCAAAAAGCAAGTATGAAAGTTATAGATGGTTATATTAAATATGAAAATTCCCTTCCTTGATTTAGGAGCTACGTATTCAGAGCTTCAAGATGATTCTAGATGCAGCATATCAACGGGTTATGCATTCAGGCTGGTATATTTTAGGTAAAGAGGTTAGGGCTTTTGAATCAGAATTTGCTAACTATTGCCAAGCTAAACATTGTATTGGTGTTGGTAACGGTTTAGATGCTCTATATCTAATCTTGCGTGCTTTAGAGATTGGTGCTGGAGATGAAGTAATTGTCCCTGCTAATACCTACATTGCCACTTGGTTAGCAATTTCCTCCACTGGGGCTACACCAGTACCAGTAGAACCAAATGAGAAAACCTATAATATTGATCCGAAACTGATTGAATCAGCCATTACGCCCCGTACAAAAGCAATTATGGCAGTGCATTTGTATGGACAAACGGCAGATATGGAGCCAATCAATCTAATTGCCAAAAAATATGGGTTGAAGGTAATTGAAGATGCGGCTCAAGCTCATGGAGCTAAGTATCAAGGGCAAAAAGCAGGTAGTCTGGGAGATGCAGCGGGGTTTAGTTTTTATCCGGGTAAAAACCTTGGTGCGTTTGGCGATGGTGGCGCGGTGACGACTAATGATGATGAAATTGCGGATAAGGTTCGAGTTCTCGCTAATTATGGTTCACGGATTAAGTACCATAATGAAGTCAAGGGCGTAAATTCACGGTTAGATGAATTACATGCAGCATTTTTACGAGTAAAATTAGCCAAATTGGATGAATGGAATCAACGGCGGAGATTAATTGCCGATATTTATTTACAGGAATTATCTGGTTTATCGGGGTTAATTTTGCCGTATATCCCAGATTTCTCAGAACCTGTATGGCATCTATTTGTAATCCGCCATCCAGAACGTGAGCAGTTTCAGGAAAGCTTAAAAGCTGCAGGAATTGGTACTCTCATTCACTATCCAATTCCGCCACATTTATCTGAAGCTTATGCCGAAATGACCGATTTATCTGGGGAATTACCAATTACTGAAGCCATTGCTCAGGAAGTTGTGAGTTTACCAATCGGACCACATTTATCTGAGAGCGACTGTCAATTTGTGATTAGATCTATCCAATATTTATATGCGTGAAATCCTCAAAGCTTTCACTAAAACAGTTTCTGGAACTGCGGTATCCTTAGTGATAGGTAGCTTATCTGTCAAGATAATCGCAAGTACTCTAGGTCCAGCCGGAATGGGGTTGTATTCGATATTGCGTCAAATTCATTCTACAACCATGATTGCGGCAACAATGGGCGGTCAAACTGCTTTAGTACAAGGAGGAGCATCAAGGCAAGATGAGGATCGAGATGCTTACCTAAAAACGGTTTTAATCTTATTTATTATCAGTGCTGCGCTGTTTAGTATCCTGTTGTTTATTTTAGCCCCTACCCTGTCCTTACATCTTCTAAATCGTCAAGATGAAATGGCAGTTACTCTGATTAGAGGGTTAGCTATTCCCATTTTCTTGACTGTAATTACGGGATATGCAAGTGGAGTTTTAAATATCCATCGCGCTTTGGGATATATGGCACTAGTGCAAACTCTTGCCTCAGTTGTAACGTTGGCACTAAGCTATCCAGTAGCTATCGCTGTGAAAAGTGGTTACGATTTGGCTCTACTGGGGATTATGACAGCTTCTCAAGCAACTAGTTTAGGATTATTTGGATTTTGGCTGTGGCGAAAGAAGTATTTACAGCCACTTTTACATAATCTACGAAATAGTTTTGATAAGGTTTCTGCTCGTTATTTTTTTTCATTTGCAGGAGTAACTGTAGTCACAAGTCTCTTCCAAAGTCTGATAATGCTAGGAATTCGTGGGATTATAGTCCAAAAATATTCTTTAGCAGAAGTAGGCATATTTGACGCTGCTTGGACTTTGTGTGGGACTTATCTCAGCCTGATCACAGGTGCTTTTAGTACTTATTACTTACCAACTTTAAGTCAGCTAGAAGATCGGCAGTTAATCCGTAATTTGATGCAAAGAACCTTGTTATTAATAGCAATAATATCAACAATAATAATTGTAGGTATGATATGCTTGAAACAACAAATAGTTAGCTTATTATTTTCTCATGATTTTATCCCTAGTCTGTCTCTTATCCGCTGGCTATTGATTGCAGATTATCTGAAAATGTTATCTTTTGTTTTAGCATTTCCTATGTTGGCATTTACACACTTAAAATTGTTTTTTTTGACGGAGCTACTTTGGAATGGTGGTCTCATGCTGGGCTGTTATCGGTCATTAACAACAAGCACACTGCATAATTTAGAGGGTATTGGAATTTCTGTTCTTTGTTGCTATGCAAGCTATCTAGTGTTTACATTATGGTTTGTTTGGGATAGATACAAGTTTATTCCGTCATCAACTACAGCTTTGGTGAGTATAACTGGTTTTTTATTGGTTTTAATAGCATCATATTATACATGGAATTTTAGTTAATAAAATAGAGGTACTTTACTTATGAAAATAATGATTCCCTTATCAGGATTTGCCAAGGCTGGCGGCTATAGAGTTTTATCTAACTTGGCAACTAAATGGGTTGAAATGGGACACGAAGTTACTATGCTCGTGCATTATTCTAGTTTGCCAATATACTTTCCAACTAAGGCAAAAATTATTTGGATTGATAATCTAGGCAAAAAGACAGATCATAAACCTGAACATGAAACAAAAGGATTTAGAAAATACTATAAATTTGCGGCTATTTTACTTGCTTTAATGTGGGGGATTGAAGAATATGGAAATGATGTAGATATTATTCTTGCCAATCAGTCAATTATGACTCCTTTGCCTGTTTGGATGAGTCGAGTAAACGCCAAAAAATTTTACTACGTTCAGGCTTATGAGCCTGAATTTTTTATCCGTACTGAAGAACCAGGATTATTTGTAGATAAGAAAATTTTTGCTAATTTATTACTATGGCTATTATCATCATTTAGCTATGTATTAAATTTAAACAAAATAGTTAATTCACCAATTTATTTGAAATACAAATTATTGCGTGCTAACTACTATGTACCACCAGGTATAGATTTTTCCGTATTCTACAAAAAAAATCAGACCCTAAACTCTGACTGGAAAAATAGAGTAGTTACATTAGGTTGTATTGATTGTCAAGAAAAATGGAAAGGAACGACAGATGTACTAGATGCTTTTGATATATTGAAGCAGCAAAATTACAATATTAGGTTGTTAGTTGCTTATGGTAATCTACCAGAAGATAGAACCCTAGCATCTGACTGTCACATTGTAGTACCCAAAAACGATCAAGAATTAGGAGAATTTTATCGTTCACTAGATATTATGATTGCGCCAGGAACAATCCAACTTGGTGCCCCACATTACCCAGTGATGGAAGCTATGGCTTGTGGTATACCAGTCATTACAACTGGATATTTACCAGCATCCGAGGACAAGAATAATGCATGGATTGTACCAATAAATCATCCTCAATCAATTGCAAATGCAGTGCAGGAAATAATTGCTAATGCTGAAATCAGGGATGAAAGAATACTCAATGCAAATAAAGATATTCAAGAATTTTCATGGGAGGCTGTTTCAGAGAAAATGTTGAGTATATTCTCCTCAGAATTAACATCAAGATAACTTTGAGGGCATTAGTGAATGAATATCTAACCTTCATTCATCGTGGACAAAGACATTTCAGAATTTTAGATGGCGAATTGAGGAGTTTTTTATAGACTTAATAATAGCAGATACAATTTGCTACATTTTACATTTTTTATAATAAAATACCCAATCTAAAGAGGAGATATATTTAATGAAATGCTGTGCAATCATAGTTACATATAATCCCGATAATCATTTGGAAAGAAATTTATTGGCTCTTTTACCACAATTTGAAGAGATTATCATTGTCGATAACGGTTCTGATCCCGAATCACGAAAATATTTAGATATATTGAGTGAGACTTATGATATTAATCTTATTAAAAATGAGGAAAATCTTGGAATAGCAACTGCGCTCAATATAGGAGCTAAATACGGAATTAGCAAAGGATATTATTGGATTGCTACATTTGATCAAGATAGTCTGGTTCCAGAAGGTTATCTTGATGCAATATTAAATGCTTATGAAAGTTTCGAGTATAAAGACAAAATCGCTATAGTAGCGCCAACATACCTTAATGAAGCTACTGGTAAAGTATTTGCTTACAGTAAGACAAGAATTGATAGGAAGTTATTTAGTGAAGTCAAGACAACGATAACCTCAGGCAATTTAGTTAAATTAAGTATTTTTTCAGATATAGGTTTTTTTGAACAAGGTTTTTTTATTGATTATGTTGATCATGAATTCTGCTTAAGATGTCGAAAAAATAATTTTAAAATAATTGAGTTATATGATTTGATTATAATTCACAATTTAGGCAGATCTTCAATTCATAATCTTTTCGGCATAAAAATTACTACTACGAATCATAGCGCTATTAGGCGATATTATAAGTATAGAAATAGAATTAG
>CAVYXS010000156.1:0-36446 GCA_963772205.1 uncultured cyanobacterium | reverse complement strand
TGTGTTGGTTAGCCTTTCGTTCAGTTACGTATTGCTCTATAGTGTTTCTAGCTTGAGTCCAATACACATCTAACCCCCAGCCCCTTCCCTTACAGGGAAGGGGAGTAAGATTCAAAGCCTCTGTCCTAAAAGGAGAGAGGTCAAAGTGTATTGTATCCATTTGAGAACCGCTATATATTCAGGCAGATGCTTCCAAGCAACCGCTCTGATTTTACAGCTATTTTCAGGTAAATAGACCACATTTCCCGTAGGGAACACTGCTGTGCCCTGAGAGTGTGGTTCAACTACGTGAAAACTGCTGTAAGGGACTGACAAGTCAAAAAATATACAACTTTTCTTGTGGGGTGGGCGTCTCGCCCACCTTTGGTTAGGCGCTGGATGTCCACCCCATAAGAGTGGATAATTATTTGTTGGTAATCCCTTTACGAGTCACCTGGAAAAGTATCTGAAGGCACATTCTGATGAATATTGAGAGCATATTCTCTAAACCGCTCTAAATCCGCTTGAATTGTGGATTTCACCGCCTGTCCCAAAAACAAGTTATCCATAATTTTGCCAATAATACCGGGAATAGCGTAAGAAACGGTGAGTTTGACAATACTACTACTTTGGCGATCGGAAAAACGAATCGCTCCCTGATTTGGCAAACCATCAATTGATTCCCATTGGATAATCTGATTAGGGATGACTTTGAGAATCCGAGATTTCCAGGAGAAATTCAGACTACCAGTACTCAGCTTCCAAACAGATATCTCTGGATCATCCTCTTGGAATCTTCACCGAGTCAATCCACTTCATCCACCGAGGCATTTGTTCCAAATCAGCCCACAAACTCCAGACTAAATCTATAGGAGCCTCAACTTCAACCTGCACACTATGCTCTAGCCAGTCAGCCATGAGATTTTATTAGTAATTAGTAATTAGTAATTGGGTGATCAAAAAAACTGTCCCCAGTCCCTATTTCTTCAGACTCTCCAAAATCACTTTAGCCGCACGCCGTCCCGAAATAGTCGCACCTTCCATACTATCGATATAATCCTGCTGAGTATAACTACCCGCCAAAAAGAAGTTAGGCACTGGTGTCTTTTGGTTGGGACGGTACGCATCCATCCCCGGCGCTTCTCGATAAAGAGACTGAGCTAGTTTCACCACACTGTACCAAGTCATATTTAATTCTCTTGACGAAGGGAACAGTTCATGCACTTGTTTGAGGACGTGTTGGGCGATCGCTTCATTACTTTGTTTAATAAATGGATCTCCCGGCGTTAGCACCAGTTGCAACAACGACCCCTGCCCTGGGCGATAATAATCAGCAGGGCTAGTCAACGCCAAATCGGCAAAACAAGAAAAATCAGCATCGGCGGTATACAACAAATTATCCAATCCCACCGCCTGATTTAGCTGTTTTCGTTGCTCCCCATTTTCTAATTCTGTTACCCAACCATCAAATCTCAGCTGCACTGTAGCCACTGGCACTGCATCGAGTTTGTAAATGTTATCAAATTCTGACCATTTGCGCCACTCTTGAGGTAGAATACGCTGAATTCCTGGGACATCACAGGCGAAAACATAGGCATCAGCAGTAATGGTTTCTACTGCATCACCTTGAGCAACTACAATCCCAGTCACATGAGTTTGTGCGGTTGATTCTGTAAACTGAATTTCCCTGACTTGGCGACGAGTATAAACTTTGGTGTCTCTGGCTTGGAGATATTCCAAGATGGGCTTGTGTAGATACTCATGGGGGGAACCTTCCAACATCCGCAGTATTGAAGCTTCAGTTCTGACTGCAAAAAATTGGAATATTGTCAACATGCAACGGGCGGAAATATTTTCGCAATCGATAAATCCTAGGGCGTAGGCTATGGGGTTCCACATGCGTTTGATGCTACCAACACTGCCGCCGTGACGAATAAACCAGTCAGCAAAGCTAATTGTATCTAAATTGCGGATGGTTTTCATCGCCCCTTCAAAGTCTACCAACCCGCGAACTATTGGGCTAGTTCCCAAGGCGATCGCATTTTGCAATTTATCCAGGTTGGAAAGTTGGGAAGTGGTAAAAAATGCTTTTAACCCATTAAATGGGGCACCTGTAAAGAAGCGAAAATCTAAAGCACCTATGTTTCCGCCTTTGTTGACAAAGGTGTGGGTATGTTCTTTGAGGCGTAAATTTTCTAACGCCCCGACTTTCTTCATTAAGTCAAACAGTTGGTAATAGCAGCCAAAAAATACATGTAGCCCCATTTCAACATGGTTACCATCGCTATCTACCCAACTGCCGACTTTACCACCCACAAATGGACGGGATTCAAAAATTTCCACTTCACAGCCAGCATCAGCTAAATCTACAGCAGTTGCTAGCCCAGCCAGTCCCGCTCCTACGATTGCAACACGCATTCCCTCGTTCCTTTTCAGTTTCTTTACAAATTGTAACTGAATCGGTGTCGGAATTTGCACAGGAGTATCAATTCAGGGCGCCTAAAGGGACTCAAATATTTTGTCCCTTTAGGGATGGGAAGGATAATTGTCTATTTGCTTGTTCATCTTCCCATCTCCCTAAATAAGTAAACTAAATTTTAATCAGCTGATATTTCTGGTCATCTCTAACCGCTTGCTTCCTTGACATCTTCAGCAACAGGTAATCCTCTAATCAATTCTCGAATGATATCAGTTGCAGGTCTACCTGTCTGCTGACAATATTTTTCGAGTTTCTCTGCTTCCTGTGCTGCAAGATTGACAGTTATACGTTTTACGGCCCATTTTTTATTTGTCATTATCATGCTATTTGCTGTATATTAACATCACTGAAGACATCTAACCAAAAAGATGAAGAAAATAATATTCTCAGAGTTAGTGTCATTAAACAAGGAATTCGATTAGTACTAAAAATTCTCTTTTGCTCAAAGGGTATTCATTTTCCAATAAAATATAAAAACCATGACCAATTTGTTACTCATGTGACAGGAAAAATAGCGCACACTCACTCTGCTAGGAAATGACTTCAGCCACAGGATGAATCAGCTCGAAAAATTTAATTTTTTCAAGGAATTAATTTAATTTATTTTTGATTAATTACCTGAAAGTTGCTGATATTTTTCTCTAAAAAAAGAATTTCTTCTCAGAGCTAGCCCAAGTTCACCATAGATCTGGAAATAAGAGATTTGGCGTTAGATCGGAAAATCCATTGTTAGAATCATTATCATTATTAATTTGGGACTAATGATGAGCGGTTTACTCCTGGTATATCTAGGTATTGATCATCAATTCAAAGTCGTTACCAGACTTTTGAATTTCTCCCCATAGCATTAGGTCAATTTTTTTTCGATGCTTGGGGGGGTAACTCTCCATCAATATGCTATGAAGCTTTGAGTTATTGTGTCTCTTATGTTTGACGCCACTGCTTGTAAACTCAACTAGTATTTAGGCATTTGAACATATTGATCACATGGAGTTTTTGATCCTAAGTGGTAGTGGTTGGCTCGACTAAAAATTTGATGGGACTATCATTTCTCATGTTTCACCTTACCTGGGAATCAAGAGCGAAAGTCACTTCAGGTTTCGTCGATATTTCATTGGTAGTTACCCTGTGAATAATATTGTACACTTCCTGATTTTTAGATTGTGGTTATTAGAGCTATTATTGCGAATCTTTAAATACTCTTTATTCCCAGGCTAAAAGAGATTATTTATAAAATTTTATAAAAAAAGAGAACTAAAATTGTCACCACCTAAAATTTTCATAAATGTAATTAACAAATTATAGGATATTGACATCAAAACCTTACTGAAAAAAAATAGTAACTTTAACTAGCTAGATGGGCGTTTTGCTAGCATCCATTGGGCAGAAATTTTTTGGGGGTTTTGTGGTGCATTGTACTCTGATAATTACCCCAGAAAATCACCTAAAAAAACCAAAATATCAAGACTTCATGAAAATTAGATAAAGTAAACTAGCGATCGCACCGTGTAAATATCGCCCAAACCCTACCTGATGGCAACACTGATAAAGATTTATACCTATTTTTAATGTGAGATTTTGGATGAAAGAAATAAGTAAGTCGGCGCAAATAATTAGGGATTTCCAAGAAATAAATTATCCAATCTTGTGGGATGGACATCTTGTCTGTCCAAAGCTTGACGCCAATGGCGAGACGCCCACCCCACAAAAAATTGTTAGCTTATTTTTATTTATGAGTACCTTATCAGTGTTTTGTGGTTGGGCGAATAGCGCTATTCGCGCAGCGTGGCGAAAGCCAAGCGCAACTACAAGCCAAATACAGAGATTTTAATGTTCCTAAAATCCCCAATTGGGGTATGGTTGGAGCATTAGACCTCTTGCAAAAGTGCTTCTTTTCCCCTTCTTTTTTGCGCCTACCCTTCCCTACGGGACGCTACGCGAAAGGGTTGTGCTTCTCTACGAGACGCTACGCGAATGCAGTATGAGTGAGACAAAAAACTATTTATGCAAGAGGTCTATTATTCAAATTGAAGTTGAGGCATAAGTTGGAGAGTACCAAGACCTAAATCTTGAGGTGAAAGCGATCGCGCCTCAAACACAGCCATCATATCTCGCAATTGGGGATTACCACGGGCAGATCCAGTGAGTCCTTTGGCAATAATCAAAGCACATAAGCCCTTGGTATTTTTACAGCGCTGATTCCATTTTTTTCGGGCTTCTACATGGATAGGATCATCATCTGAAAATTCCCCAAATAGGAACAATTCCTCATTTTGCGTTTGTAACAAACCCAAGTCATAACGATTACCATCAAAGGGATCGGCTCCGGGATTAAAACAAATTGCGTTGAGTCCGCCAGCAGCCTGTAGATTTTCAATTACAGTTTTAGCCTTGGGACGGGAAGTTTGAATTAAAATTACAGGTAATCCGTCACCTACAGGTTTGATGTCACCGACTGCGTGATATATGACTCCCTCGCGGAGGTATTGCAACATCTCCCAAGACACCACTCCCAAGCTAAGAAAAGAATCTTCTGGAATTAAATCATCTCGCAATGATTGGAAATCAGTTGCATCTGATTCTTCTTCATCATCAAAGCCTGCCATTTCCTCTAATTCTGCTGCCAACTCTGGCATGGTAGAAACGGTAACAGTCAAAGGTTTCCTAGCTTCCCGTAACACTGGGAGGGTAATGCGATAGCGATGATTGATGGCTGGGGAAAGAGTCTTCATATAGTTGACGACGGTGATCGCGGATAAAGCGGCTCAGGCTCTCTATGGCAACAAAAACTACCAGTGCCTCTTCCTCATATAAAACAGACCGCAGTCCTTCGAGGGGGTGGATATTACCGAAAGTGGGGGAAATTTCTGATAATGGTAGGTCTGCTAAATCACCCTCATATTCCTCATCTTCATCAATTTCATCAGCACATTCAAAGGTGAGAAACAGACAATCTTGTTTGAGAAAAGCTTCTTCTAAATGCCCTTCTGATTCCTCATCCATTAAAACTGCGGCGCGAAACCGCTTGAGAGAATCTTCAGAACGATACAATAAAATGCCATATTCCATCCCCAGCATTCCCATCACCGAGGCGTAAAGCGTACCGACATCCCACTGATTAATTTCTATGGACAAGATTTGCTGTTCTTCCAAAAATTCCCAAGGTGCTGCTTCCCAAATGGCAAATGCTTTATCTGTTAAGGCTTGGGCATACTCTGGGGGTAAATTAGGAGTTTGGCTATCGACGACTTCCGCAAAAGAGCGAAATAATTCATCAATCAAAGGTAATTCTGGTACATAGTCAATGGCAATGTCCAAGTCTTGCAGCACTCCGCGCAGGTAAAATTGAATTTCGCGGTCACGTACCACAATTTTTTGCGGACGACCGGGTTTAGCGGGACTATGGGGATGTTCCATTGCCCGCATTAAGGTGCGAACAATTGCTTCAGGTCCGGTTTGGGGTGCGACTACGTCCATTCCACGAACAATACCTTGGGAGCCATCCACCCAAAGAATACATTCCCCCTGGCCTTCTGAGTCTTTTGGCTGGGTTGGTGATCCTGACAATGGACGGCGATCGCCCTCCCATACAGAAGGAATTTGAGTTAATTTCTGCAACCGACGACTGGTAGAGCGATTAAAACTTGTCATACAGTAAGTTGATCAATAGAAGCAATACGTTCGTAAACTTTGGGAATGGCTAGCCGGGGATCACAATTTCCTGGCTGCACCTGAAGAGTGGTTGCGACTTAGGCTGCCATCAGACTTAAAACTCTTACAATAACGAATCTATAAACACACCGAGTCTCTCAATTCTAGAATAAAAATCTGTACCTGCTTTTAACAGAGTGTTTACAATTTACGAACTAAGGTCTTCAATACCGCTAGAATGAATACAAAAACTGTAGGGCAACCTGAGGGCACTAACCTGCTTGTACAGGGTATATAGTTAGACCATTTAAGGAGTTGAAAAAGCAGATGACACAAGCAACTCAGCCTCAACAACGGGGAATTTTGTTGAGTGAAGCCGCATTACGCCATGTAAAATTCCTCCGAGACAAGCAAGCCTCAGACTTCTGCTTAAGGGTAGGAGTCAGACAAGGGGGCTGCTCTGGGATGTCTTACATGATGGACTTTGAAGACCTGAGCAAGATTACTCCTGATGATGAAGTTTTTGACTATGATGGCTTCAAAATTGTTAGCGATCGCAAAAGTCTATTATACCTCTACGGCCTAATGCTCGATTATAGTGATGCCATGATTGGTGGTGGTTTCCAGTTCACTAACCCCAACGCCAATCAAACTTGCGGTTGTGGTAAGTCATTTGGCGTTTAGTCAAGAGTGCTGTACATGGATAGCGGGGCGTTTAGCCCGTGCTGGGTGCTGAGTAAAAAATACTAGCCCCTAGCCCCTAAGTTCAGAGGATATTGACTTATGACTCTTGACTGTGGACTATTGACTATGGACTATTGACAAATTTATTATGACTCAAACAGTTGAATCCCTGTTTGATACAGGTTTAGAACGTTATAAAGCCGGAGAATCTGTTGATTCTTTGATCCCTGTATTTAAAGAGGTGTGCGATCGCGCTCCTGAGAAGTAGTCCGGCTTGGACTTGTTTGGCTTGGTTATATCTACTCGATAATCAACCTGACTTAGCTTACAAAGCCGCACAGAGGTCTGTAAAGTTAAATCCACAAGACGCACAGGCCAGAATTAATCTCGCCGTCGCCATGCTGGAAAGCAATCAAAAGGGTTTGCGGGAACACGTTAATTTTGCTAAACAGTTAATTTTTGTGAACCCAGAATGGCGAGATGAAATCATCAACAGCATTGATGATGGTTTTAGCCGAAAGCCAGATTGGCCGAGTTTGGCAAAAGTCAAAAGCTGGCTGTTTGAGGATTGAGGAATTAGGAGTTAAAAGTTAGGAGTCGCGGAGTTAGGAATTAAAATTAATCCTAGCTCCTTGTTTTTGATTGCCATGAAAGATAAAATTTTAAATTTGCTAAATATACTTTTAGTCGCGGATGTATTTTTGGTATTGTTTGGTTTTGGCTGGTTAGCGATCGCGGCGATTGGCGATGCTTCAGGAATAAATCTCGGTCTGGATTTGTGGCATCAGCTATGGCAACCTGTATTCAACCCAGCGATTGGCATTCTGATGGGTGGTGCGATTCTCAGCGGTATCATCAGTTGGATTTCGCGGAAATTTGTGAAGGATTAGAGACAAGGAAGGGTTAACTGTCAATATTTTGACCGTGCCAATTTTAGATTTTAGATTTTAGATTTTAGATTTTAGATGATTTCGGTACCTTGCAAGCCCCAATCAGGGACGTTGACCCTGAGCGTAGCCTAAGAAGAGAAGGGACAATCCAAAATCGTAAATCTAAAATCCAAAATTCGTTGACCTCAGGTTAAAATTTGTTTGAGTGCTGAGTGCAAATTAGGATATTGGTACTCAAAACCAGCCGCCAAGGTGCGCTGAGGGAGGACTTGTTGACCTTCTAAAACTACTATCGCCCCATCTCCCAAGAGGGCTTCGAGGGCAAAAGCTGGGACGGGTAACCAGGAAGGGCGATTTAGCACTTGTCCTAGGCTTTGGCATAAGTCTGTCATGCGGACGGGGTTAGGGGCGGTGGCATTATATACACCTTGTATTTCTGATTTGGTTAATCCTTCTAGTATTAAATTAACTAAGTCATCTAAGTGAATCCACGAAAACCACTGCCGACCACTGCCAATAGGTCCCCCTGCAAACAGTTTGAAAGGAGTAATCATTTTAGCCAAAGCACCACCGTTACCCAGGACAATGCCAAAACGCAGAATTACGAGGCGGACTCCAGCATCTTTAACCTTTGTCGCCTCTGCTTCCCAAGCCAGACATACTTGAGCGAGAAAATCATTTCCAGATAGACTGGTTTCTTCAAAGGTAGCAGTTTCACTGGTGCCGTAGTAGCCGATAGCCGAAGCATTAACTAAGACACTTGGTTTAGGGTTAGCCTTAGCGATGGCTTCCACTATTTTTTGTGTACCTAGTTTACGGCTATTGAGGATTTTCTGCTGCTGTTCTGGTGTCCAGCGTTCCTCAGCAATGGGTTCACCGGCGAGATGAACTACACTATCACAAAGAGCGATCGCTTCTTGCCAAGAACCGGATACAGTAGGGGTATAGGCAATAATTTCTACCTGCCCAAAAGTTTGAGAGGGAAAAACCTTTTGAGCAAAAGCAGTGTTACGTGTTAACACCAGCACGTGATGACCTTCCGTGTGGAGTCGTTGTACTAGACGACTACCCACAAATCCTGTTGCTCCAGTGATTGCGACTTTCATAATGCACCTTTACCAAGATTCTTATTTTATAAAGTTTTTCATCAAATTTTTGGCTATCACTGGCTTTTTTGTAGCGGGAAGAGATATTCAATGTCTATCTTGTCAGCTGTTCTAAATTTAATTGGGAATTGCTGACGACTGGGACTACTCATGGAAAAACTTGATTTTGGAAATGAATCTATAATGACTTGCCGATTAGATGCATCAGTATTATAGGATGGACGGAGTGTTGCAAGGATTGGGGCTATTATGGCTCGCTATACCAATTCATTTATTGTTTCTGTTGTGATTGAACATCTCCAACCGTTACTTGTAGAACTACTACAAGACTGTGAACTTGATGTTCAATACTATACAGCAGATTACATTATGGCTCGTGAGATTCCTGGTCAAATTTCTTTTTCTAAGTTAGTCACGGTGGAAGTATTGATTGATAAATCAACAGCCACCGATACAGAAACCCGGTTGAGCATTGTGGTTAAAAACGAGGAACTACCACTCCAACTTGATAATCACTGCCGACAAATGTTTGAATTCGTCAAGCAGACAATTGAACATAGCCGCCATTGGCATTTAATTGAAAGTCTGGCGGGCTAGAAGAGTGCTAAATCCGCAGGGGGCTGCGGATGTAACGGCAGTTGACTTTGAGCAAGCGCTCAATATTCAGCAAAGTAAAGGCGTGTTGCTAGAGCTAGCTTGATGGTAAAGCTAGTTCTCACAACACGCCAGAACTTCACAACAATCAGCTGATGCTCAAAAACATTGGCATTGAGCTATGTTTTCAGTCCTCCATATCCTCGGTCATACTGGGGTTTATTAATGTAATGTCAAATTCACTGGAATCTGTTTGTCCCGAACGTTCACTGTTTTTCAGCAGGTAATAAATGGCACGTACTTGAGGACCAAAAACGATCTCATCTTCATTTTTAAGATCGTAGGCTGGCATCTTGCGTCCATTAATCATCAGACCATTGGAACTAAGAGTACCTTTAGCATCACCATCCACAATTCGGTAATAATAGCTATGACTATTATGTTCTCGTGGTAATCTCACTAATGTGGCATGGCGACGGGAGACAAACAGTGACATCAAACGGATATTGCACTCTCGGTCTCTACCAATAGAATAAACGGGTTGATCCAGAGAAAATTCTTTACGACCTTGATCGTCTTCAAGAATCAGTAGATGGCTTTCATTAGTATCTGCTGCCATTGGGGCATCTTTGCTAAAATCGCTAGCACTGTGATTGATCAAGATTTGTCTAATATGGGTTCCTGGCATTCTCAAGCACTACAGTCTGTGATATGGATCTGAATCAGCATTAAAATCGCTAATTAGGGGTTGCTCATCTAGCAAGAGTAGAACATATCTATTCTACTCCTGTGGCTATTTTTGCTCCAGGGGGAATTTCAACAGGATTTTTGAGATGCGTAACACCTGACTAAGTACTTAGCTTTACCTGACAGAGGTAAGACCAAAAATGAATTTGGCAGATTACCGTTGAGACATATCTAGAGATATCTAGAGAAATTTCAACATCTAGGGTTCATAAGCCAACCGACGTAACAATACTGAGTTACTGACAACACTAACCGAACTAAAAGCCATTAAAGCAGCGGCGCCAGATGGGCTAAGGACAAAGCCTAAACTAGGCAACAAAACACCCGCTGCGAGGGGAATACCAATTGTATTATATGCAAAAGCCCAAAACAAATTCTGACGAATTTTGTTGAATGTGGCGCGACTGAGGTAAATTGATTGGACAACATCACTCAAGCGATCGCGCATCAGCACAATGGCAGCAGTTTCCATTGCCACATCTGTCCCAGAATATAAAGCAATTCCTACATCTGCTTGGGATAAAGCTGGCGCATCATTGATGCCATCCCCAACCATTGCCACTACTGAGGTTTGATTTTTACTTGTTCCCTCTGTCTGTAAGGATTGGATGGCTGCTGCTTTTTTACTTGGGGGGACACCTGCCATGATATCAGCAGTATCTAGTCCTAGTTGAAAGCCGATCGCCGTAGCTGCTTCTTGGCGATCGCCACTCAATAAAATTACCCGTAAACCCATTTGTCGCAATTTGTCAACCGTAGTTTGAGCATCAGATCTGAGGGTATCGGATACCGCAATTAGTCCGGTTAAAGTCCCGCCAATTGCCACGTAAACGACTGTTTTACCATCTGTTGCCCATGTCTGAGCCATTTGTTGGGCAGTGTCACTTATGGCTATGCCGTGCCAACTCAACCAGTCCTCGTTTCCTAACAACACAGTAGCACCCTCTACCACAGCGGATACCCCTAATCCTGGTTCTGTGTGAAAGTCCACCGCTTCGGGAATAGATAACTCTTGCTGCTGCGCTGCTTGCTGAATGGCTTTTGCTAGGGGATGGTAAGTACCGCTTTCTACAGCCGCTGCTAGCTGGAGGAGAGATTGGGGATTTGCTGTTTCCGATTCCTCAATGCACAGACAATCTGTCACCGTGGGATTACCTGTAGTCAAAGTGCCAGTTTTATCAAAAACCACGGTATCTAACTGGTGTACCCGTTCCAAAACGTCGCCGCCTTTGATTAACAGACCCCTTTCTGCACCCATACCAGTGCCCACGAGAATCGCTGTGGGTGTAGCCAGCCCCAACGCACAGGGACAAGAGACTACCATAACGGCGATCGCCAGTTTTAAACTGAGTAACAGTGGTGTTAGCGGGGCATTTAGCCCGTGGTTGATGCTTGGGGCGGCGTGATTCATCATCTCCATACCGCTTGAGATGGTGATATCTGGCCAGATGTGGTGCCGAAGAAGTACCAAAAAAGAAATGTCAATAAAGCTGCAGCCAATACACCGTAGGTAAAGTAACCAGCTACAGTGTCAGCTAATTTCTGAACTGGTGCTTTCCGCGTTTGGGCAGCTTCTACTAGGGCGACAATGTGAGCTAAAGTGGTATCACTACCGGTACGGGTGGCTTGGATGGCGATCGCTCCTGATTGGTTGAGGGTGCCGGCTGTCACCACATCTCCCGGTTGCTTAATTACTGGCACTGCTTCGCCAGTTAGCATGGACTCATCCACTGTTGTTTGTCCAAAGCGCACTTCACCATCTACAGGGATTTTATCACCTGGTAGTACCTGCAACCATTCACCAACAAGCACTTGGGCGGCGGGAATCTCTATACTAGTTGAGCCAATAACCCTGTCATTGCCAATTTTTTCTGGGTTGGCAATTAATCGCGCTAACTGTGGCTGGAGTGCCAGCAATTGCCTAAATGCAGCAGCGGCGCGACTTCTGGCTTGTTGTTCTAAGGTTCTTCCCAGGAGGATAAAGCCTAACATCATCACTGGTTCGTCAAAGAAGCAATCCCACCCCAATTGGGGGAAAAACAACGCCACCAAACTGGCGCTGTAGGCTGTCAGGGTTCCTAATCCCACCAGGGTGTTCATATTGGGTGCATTTCGCCACCAGCCCAACCAGCCATCTACTAAAATTGGGCGCCCTGGAATTAGTAGCGCTACCGTTGCCAATCCACAATGGAACCAGATATTATGCCAAAATGGCAAAAGTGTTGTCCCAATATTACCAAAATGTCCAATTCCCGATAACAGCAACAACATCGCCGCAATCACCAATTGTCTGAGTGCAGAGCGCATTTCTCCCTGCTGGCGTGCTTCGGGATCTGGGATAGCCGATGTTTCGCCTGTTAAATCTTTAGCTGTTCGCGGTTGAGTTGGGAACCCAACTGCTGTCAATCGCTTTGCCAGTGCATCTGGATCTACCGCACCAGCCGCCGCTTCTACGACTGCTACCTCTGTAGCCAGGTTCACACAAGCACTCTCCACTCCTGGATGTTGGGTTAGCTGTCTTTCTACGGCGTTTACACACCCAGCACATTTCATTCCCCCTACGTCCAGAATAATTTTCTCGGTTATGGGGGCTTGTTCTGGAGTAAGCTTAGTTGTCGGTACAAGTTGCATGGCAAGAGTTTAGTTAGATTCGCTACGAAAATACAACGCCTCACTAAAAGCGTCTCTATTTCGAGGGTAGGCGAAATCTGGAACTATGACAGCATGTAAAAATCTAATTTTTATTTCAGCAGAGTATCAACGACTGCTGCATCGTCGATAAGTAAAGTAGATAATAGCTCCTAACTGTATTGGCATCAGAGCAATCAGGCTTTTGAAAAGATAGTGGATTTCTAAATTCGACATGGCGCTGAAATACCCAAAGCCTAACAATAGAAATAGGCTTAAGGTTAGTGGATGACGTTTGCTCTTTAGCATCACAGTATTTGTTATGAATTCCCTATTTTCTAGAACCACCCCTGCTTATTCACAAAGTAAGTATTGATGAATTCTTCATGATTTTTATTCAAGTAAATCATGCCTTCAATTAAACCGACAAGTTGCATAATTAGCAAGCTAAAACCGTAGGTAAATGAACCACCGATGACCGAAATTGCCAGCATAATAAAACCTTCTGGGGAGTATCCTAGAACAAATTTGTGGACGCCAAATCCTCCGAAAATAATTCCACAGTAACCAGCTATAAGTTGTTTAGTCGTCTGATTAGTATTAAGATTAGCCATATAAATGCGGTTCCTTAATTAATGAGGTATAGTGGTATTTTTTCTCAAAAAAATAAGTAAATATAATATTTTTACTTTTTTTTGTCAAAACATCATCGAAAATAAACAGCCAAAACCAGCGTGCCATGATTCCACAAGGAACGCCAGAATCCAGAGAAAGAGAACATCGCTTGAAACTATGGCGATCCCCCCATCACTGTTCTTGAATTTGATGACAAATCTCAGCACAGCAGCTTGGCAGATTTCTCGGTTAGACATCTCTCTGGCGGAGAATTAACCTAAATAATCAGCAAAAACTGTTCTGCTGTAATAGCACTTTCTACAAGTACTAAAGTTTTATCTCCGGACTTTTTTTCAGATGGATGCAATGATGAAAAGACAATTTGTCAGGCGTACGAGCTCTTGGCACCAGAAAATCCCGCCACGACTTACAATGCAAAGCAGTAGGGTTTTGATAACCCCGTTCATTTGCCGATTTCCATTCCTCATCATGCCAATCAAAAAGGCTGAGGCAGGATATGAGATATCGAAAATAACCAATATCACCCAGATAAGACTAGATGCTTACTTAGATAAATTGTTATCTATTTAACAGTATTGCTGCAGTTGGATTTGTCATCAGCAATATTGACGTTGAAGCTAGCATTCGTTCATGCTTTATTACTAATTATAACCAATAAATTGTTGTACTTGAGACGATAAAAGCAAATTTTTTGATTTTAAACAACAGTGGCAAGTAAGTATTATTAATTACTACTACCCAAGATAAATAGACTGAGTAGAGTACCACTATTCCAGAGACTGTGGAGGAGCATGGGAGCGAGGAGATTACGCGATCGCGTGTAGACTACTCCCAAGACGATCCCCAAGGCTGTCAGTGGGAGAATTTCCGACAAACTCAGGTGAGCAACGGCAAATAATAAGCTACTGGCTAGAATTGATGCCCACACTGGTAAGTAACGAGTCAGGGAGGGTAACAAAAAGCCGCGAAAGAGAATTTCTTCAAAAAATGGAGCGGCGATCGCGGCTGTGACGTAAAATATTCCCAAGGCGACAAAATCTTGGCTTTCTAGTGCCAGTTGTAACAAAGGATTACTACCACCCTGTCCTTGCCATAGTTGTTGATTCAGCAACGACACCAGCACGACTATAGGTAAAGCAGCGCAATAGCCACCTAGTCCCCACAAAAACCACTTACCCTGTAAACGAAACCCAAACCAGAATTCTGGTAGGGGGAAGAATCGCTTGATCGATACATAAAGCACCCACAGGGCACCTGATGCTACCAGTAGATAACTAATTAAGACATATATTGCCTGAATTCGGACATTACCGAGGGGACGCGGAATGGGGATCAACGATAATAATAAGGGGATAAAGACTTGTCCCATCAAGAAAAAGCCCAGGATGAAAACCTGCAAAACCGTTTCACCATCCCAAGGGGTAGACCAAGGAATATCAGCATTTTGAGCTAATAAGGCGGCTTTACCTTTCATTAAGCGCTGGCCACCCAAAACAATTAGCAATATCGTACCAATCAAAGCTGCTAAAGTGGGGATGATGCCAATCAGTGCTAATTTAAAGACAGATTTGGCTGCTGCTTCTTGTTGTGCGGCTTTCACTGCTGATAATGCGTCTTGACGTTGCTGGAGTTGGTATAATTGAATCAACGCCGTAGAACTAAACCAACCATCTAAATTTTTTTGAATCAAAGGCTGGGCATTTGGTAGAAGACGGGGGGGATTACTCCACAATCCACTCAACACAGTAGCAGTTTCCCTAAATGCTGGATTACTATCTTGCAATTGAGTCCAAGTCTTGATGGCTTGATCAGTCTCTCCTTGCTTTGCTTGTAAAATTCCCAGTCGCAAGTCTAATTCCCCCAGCATTTTTTCTAGCTGCTGGAGAGATTGTGATTTTGCGGGGGTAGAAGTTTTGGTACTATGAGGGATATCCTGTAGTGGTTTCGGTGGCGTCGTCATGCTCACTGATGGCGATCGCAATTCTTTCAATTGGTTTTGTACAGATATCTGGGTATCCTGATACTGCTTCGTCGCGTTTTCTAAAGATTTCTCACCAAGTATTGCTTTGCGAAATCCCTGTAAATTCTCGTCCTTGTCATCTTCTGGTTCCCAAGCTTGGGCTTGTAGCACCAGATTTGTTTGGTACAGTTCCAGGTTGCTTTGGATATGTGGTTTCTGCCAACTGCTGAATAAAGACTCACCAGCAATCCAGATTGACAGCAGCGTCAGTAAAATTATACCCAACCGTTTGATTGTCATCAATACCCCCTAGTACTAACCAATGGAGAGCGCACGCCCCTTGGAAATTATCGCAAGAAAAAGCAAAAGGTGGATAGTGGATATCATCAATCTGTAGCCAACCCACAGCTAATTTATGATTTTAACCACGACTGATGTCATCCAAGGCGCGGTAATTGACTCATATTTAGGCATTGTCACGGCGGAAGTCGTCTATGGTAGTAATTTTCTGAGAGATTTTTTTGCTAGTATTCGGGATATTGTTGGTGGACGAACGGGTAGTTATGAGCGTCTATTTGAGCAAGGACACAAGAAGGCTCTAGAAGAATTAGAACAACGGGCGCAGCGTTTAGGCGCGAACGCTGTCATCGGGATTGAAATGGATACTGGTACAATTAATGTTGACCAGTCTGGAGTTTTGATGTTAATTACTGCCACAGGTACTGCTGTGAGGATGCGTTAGGTTTGTCACAACAGTCAGTAAAACAGGAACGGCTATATTCGTATCTACAGACTTAAACCAGAGTTTCACCATTTCAGAAATGAAGCTTCTATTCCTTGCTCTCGTCTAATCTTGCCATCTTTTTCAAACCAGTCAATCACTTGCTGTGTCGTTAAATCTTCCATAGCAACACCATACTCTTGAGCGATATGCTTCAAGAGTTTAAGTGATGAAATGGTTAATCTTGTTAAAAACTTTTCTGGGGAAGACAACAAGGCTGCGTCTACTTTTGCTGACTCTTCTAGGCTTAAAAATTGTGTTGATGGTTGCTGTGATGGTAAATTCATAGAATTGATAAAATTTATGAAAATTTATTAAAATTTATCTAAAAGTCAACCGTTTATCGATCAGGGCGAATTGGTAATGAGTTTTACCAATTCGCCCTGATCTATGACCTAAACTGGATGAGAAAACAAATTTATGCATTAATTTATTTTTGTTTTCGATCTGGTACTAAATAAATAACCACAACGATGTTCGCCGTTGATCATCCAGTGGGTACGTTCTACTGTACAATCAGGAAGAATAACGGCAAACATTTCTAATTCATGACCACAGACGCTAGGGAAGGATTCGGCTACGTTGGAAATGGCGCAGGTGTGTTCTATAAAAATAAAGCATTCGCCTGTTGTGGAGTGATTTGGCTCTACAGCATGATACTCCGCCATGAAGCCTTCAGCTTGTCTGAGTTGGACTAATTTTGCCACACGCTGTTGTAGTGAACCTTTACCCAAGCGATCGCGGTATTCTTGGGCTTTGCGCTCCCACTGTTTTTGTAAAATCGTTGTTACTTGGTCTCGTCCCACCGTTTCTGCTAATGTATCTAGTAGAGAAACGGCAAACTCACCGTAACTATCACTAAAGCGATCGCTCGTTCGTTGTAGGCGATCGCGTCCTCGAGTACTTAATTGATATACATGCTGCGGTCTTCCCATCCCTGCTTGTACCACCGAAGAGCATAATAGCAGCTCCTGGGTCTCCAAATCCTTGAGATGACGACGAATCGCTTGGGGGCTAATATCTAAAACTTCAGCTAGATCGAAAGCCGTTGCTTGCGAGTGTTTCAGGAGATATTCTAGGATATCTTGCTTAGTTGAGGACTGGTGGGTAGTCGCC
This sequence comes from uncultured cyanobacterium, assembly GCA_963772205.1. Classification (GTDB taxonomy): domain Bacteria; phylum Cyanobacteriota; class Cyanobacteriia; order Cyanobacteriales; family Nostocaceae; genus Gloeotrichia. The sequence continues at coordinate 19,195 of CAVYXS010000156.1, read as the reverse complement.
ATCTGCTCTACGAGACGCACTCGCGTTCGCTCCAAAAATTTTTTGGGAAAATTTGACTTTAACAACATTGTTGTTGCTAATTTAGCGTAAAATGAAGATAACTTAAACAACAGCGATGTTGTTTTAGTCTTCATCCTCATTGTAACAGCCGTTGAACCGCTCGGTAATGCGAGATGGGAATCGGCGAGATTCGATCCCGTCTGCGATCGCTAGAGAGAGCCAATTTCTGAACACGAGAGATTAATACCGATGAGCGCCACTGTCAACACCTTAGTCAACCAACCTTACAAATACGGCTTCGTCACCGACATTGAAGCCGACACCATTCCCCGTGGACTAAACGAGGACGTTATCCGTTTAATCTCCTCGAAGAAGAATGAGCCGGAATTCATGCTAGAATTTCGCCTACGAGCTTATCGCCAGTGGCTAAAAATGACGGAACCAGCTTGGCCGAGTGTCAAGTATCCACCAATTAATTACCAGGATATCATCTACTATTCAGCGCCGAAACAAAAAAAAGCCAAACTGAATAGCTTGGATGAAGTTGATCCTACCCTCCTGGAAACCTTTGAGAAGTTGGGTATTCCTCTAACAGAACAGAAGCGACTGACTAACGTAGCTGTAGACGCGATTTTTGATAGCGTTTCTGTCGCTACCACCTTTAAAGAAAAACTCCTCAAAGACGGCGTAATTTTCTGCTCAATTTCCGAAGCATTGCAGGAATACCCAGAACTGGTGAAAAAATATCTGGGTAGCGTCGTTCCCATCGCCGATAATTATTTTGCAGCTTTGAACGCCGCTGTATTTAGTGATGGTTCTTTTGTCTATATTCCTAAAGGCGTAAAATGCCCAATGGAACTATCTACCTACTTCCGCATCAACTCTGGCGACACGGGACAATTTGAGCGGACTTTAATTGTCGCCGAGGAAGGTAGCTATGTTTCCTATTTAGAAGGTTGTACAGCGCCAATGTATGACAGCAACCAGCTACACGCTGCAGTTGTGGAACTTGTTGCTTTAGACAATGCCGAAATTAAATATTCCACCGTGCAAAACTGGTACGCTGGCGATGCTAACGGCAAAGGCGGTATTTATAACTTCGTTACCAAACGGGGTTTGTGTCAAGGTGTAAATTCCAAAATTTCTTGGACACAAGTCGAAACCGGTTCAGCAATCACCTGGAAATATCCCAGTCTGTGTGTTGGTGGGTGATAACTCTGTGGGTGAATTTTACTCGGTGGCGCTGACAAATCATATGCAACAAGCCGACACCGGCACTAAGATGATTCATATTGGTAAAAACACACGCAGTACAATTATTTCTAAAGGAATCTCTGCTGGTAAATCTAGTAACAGCTATCGCGGTTTGGTGAAAGTCAACCCAACTGCTAAAGGGGCGAGAAACTATTCCCAGTGTGACTCAATGTTAATTGGGGATAATGCTCACGCCAATACTTTCCCTTATATTCAGGTGCAAAACAATAGCGCCAAAGTAGAACATGAAGCTTCTACTTCTAAAATTGGGGAAGATCAACTATTCTTCTTCGCTCAACGAGGTATTTCTGCAGAAGATGCAATTTCGATGATGATTAGTGGCTTCTGTAAGGATGTTTTCAATCAACTACCAATGGAATTTGCGGTAGAAGCTGACAAATTGTTGAGCCTGAAGCTAGAAGGTTCAGTGGGATAATGCTTGTAGTCAGCACTTTAGTGCTAGAAAAAGCGATAAAGTGCTGATAAAGAAGCAAAAATATTAACGCTGGTAGTCAGCACTTTAGTGCTAAAGAAAGCGCTGAAGCGCTGACTACAAAATAACAGAGAGAGAGAACATGATTATTGAAAATAGTGAAGTTTTGCTGTCGATTAAGGATCTGACGGCTGAAGTTGATGGAACACCAATTTTGAAGGGTGTGAATTTGTCAGTGCGCTATGGAGAAATCCATGCGATTATGGGACCTAATGGTTCGGGAAAGAGTACCTTATCTAAAGTGTTGGCGGGACATCCGGCGTATACTGTTACTGGTGGTGAGGTAATTTTCCAAGGACAAAATCTGCTGGAATTAGAACCACAAGAAAGAGCGAGAGCAGGTGTGTTTTTGGCATTCCAATATCCGTTAGAAATTCCCGGTGTCAGCAATTTGGATTTTTTGCGGGTTGCTTACAATTCCCGTCGCCAGGCGCAAGGCTTAGAAGAATTGGATGCGTTTGATTTTGATGATTTGGTAGAGGAAAAGTTGGAAGTGGTGAAGATGAATCCCGCTTTCCTCAACCGCAGTGTGAATGAAGGATTTTCTGGTGGAGAGAAGAAGCGGAATGAAATTCTGCAAATGGCGCTGCTAGAACCAAAGTTAGCGATTTTGGATGAAACTGACTCTGGTTTGGATATAGACGCGCTAAAAATTGTGGCGAATGGCGTCAACCAACTCACCAATTCCGAAAACGCCACGATTATGATTACCCATTACCAGCGCTTGCTAGATTATATAATACCAGATTTTGTCCATGTGATGGCATTCGGGCGGATTCTCACCAGTGGTGGTAAAGAATTGGCGCTGGAATTGGAATCTCGTGGTTATGACTGGGTGCTGGAAGAGGCTGCAGTTGAGGTGCTGGCGTAATGTTTCTGGCAATGGAAAGATGAATTTGTCTTACGCAAAGGCGCAAAGAGGGAATAAGAGTTTCGGCGTTGGGGAATCAGAATATGAAATGCCAAAAATACCTTTCTTTTTCTTTGTACCTTTAAGCCTACCCTGCGGGAACGCCTTCGGCGAATTCGTCTCTGCGCCTCTGCGTGATACCTTCAAACTTTTAATCAGCACCGCCGCAAATTTTATCACGATTTCACGAGTATCTAAATGAGTATTCAAGTTTCTCCCAGTCCCATTCCTAACTCAGATACTGTCAGTTTGACATCTAGCTTGTTGGATAGAGATGCTTATCTGAGTGAGTTGTTGAAAATAGCAGCTCGCCAAACTGATATTACTTGGTTACAGGAATTGCGCGATCGCGCTGTTAATTGGGTACGTCACTCGACTATCCCCACTAAGAGTGATGAAGAATGGCGCTTTACTGATTTGTCTTCTTTGCGAAAGGTGCAATTTCATCATCTGGAATCTTTACAGGTAGCTTCTGTTCAACCTGAGATTCTCAAGGAAGCGGTTAATAGCCGTTTGGTTTTTGTCAATGGTGTTTATGCACCACAGTTATCCGCGATTGTCGATTTACCTCTTGGGATTGTCGTCAGTAATCTAACAGGGTTAACGGTAGATTTACAGGAAAAAATTCAGCAGCATTTAGCTGAGGCTGAGGGAGCTAAAGAAGTATTTACGGCGCTCAATACCGCTGGTTTGTCGGATGCGGCGGTGGTTTTGGTGGAAAAGAATATCGCCGTTGAGACGCCTATTCATTTGGTGTTTATTTCTGTGACGGGTGAAACGGCGAGTATTTCTCAACCCCGTTGTTTGGTGGTGGCGGAAAGTGGTAGTAGTCTAACATTAATTGAAGAGTATGTGGCGGGCAAGATGCCCAACGCCACTTGCTTCAAGTCGGGGAACCCGCCCAACGCAGTGGCTCCCCCACAAGATGAGGGGGTTTACCTTACTAATGCGGTTACGGAAATTTGGCTGGCTGAGAATGCCGAGGTGAGTCACACTAGGGTTGTGAGAGAAAGTGAGGCGGCTTTTCATGTTGGAAAGACTGCGGTGACTCAGGCTCGTGATAGTCGATATATTTGTAATGCGATTACTTTGGGTGGGAAGCTGTCACGCCACAATTTGCAAATTTTGCAAACTGGTGAGCAAACCCAAACTACTCTCAACGGGTTGACGATGATTTGGGGTAATCAGTTGGGGGATACTCACAGTGCGATCGCTCTGAATTATCCTTATGGTGTGAGTCAGCAATTGCATAAGTGTATTGTAGGCGATCGCGCTCATGCTGTGTTCAATGGTAAAGTTTTTGTTCCTAAGCCGGCGCAGCAAACTGATGCGCGGCAATTGAATCGGAATTTGTTACTATCATCCAAGGCGAGAGTAGATACTAAACCCCAATTGGAAATTACCGCCGATAACGTTAAATGCGCTCACGGTGCTACTGTCAGCCAGTTGGAGGATGATGAAATATTCTACCTGCAAAGTCGCGGTATTGATGAAAATTCTGCTCGCAATTTGTTAATTAATGCTTTCGCAGCGGAAATTATCAATCAAATACCAGTTCCCTCTTTGCGAGAAATCCTTTTAAACACCGTGAATAATCTTAAGTCTCTATCTCATGTCAACTGACAACTGACTAATCTACCAATGACTTTTACAACTACCAAAACTCTAGCCGATAAAGTCCGCGCCGATTTCCCCATCTTACACCAGGAAGTCAACGATAAACCTTTGGTTTACCTCGATAATGCGGCGACATCTCAAAAACCTTTGTTCGTCTTAAATACCTTACGCGATTATTACGAACAATATAACGCCAACGTGCATCGCGGTGCCCACACTCTCAGCGCTAAAGCTACCGATGCTTATGAAGGTGCGAGAGATAAAATTGCCAAGTTTATTAATGCTGCATCCCGTCAAGAAATTGTCTACACCCGCAATGCCACTGAAGCAATTAATTTGGTAGCTTACAGTTGGGGAATGAACAATTTACAACCGGGAGATGAAATTATTCTCTCGGTGATGGAACATCATAGTAATATTGTTCCTTGGCAATTTGTTTCGCAAAAAACCGGTGCAGTGTTAAAATTTGTTGAACTGACACCAGCAGAAACTTTTGATTTACAACAGTTTAAACAACTGATTTCTGAGAAAACAAAATTGGTGTCAGTGGTTCATGTCTCTAACACCTTGGGTTGTATTAACCCAGTGAAAGAAATTGCTGCAATTGCTCACAGATACGGTGCGAAATTCTTAGTTGATGCTTGTCAAAGTGTACCTCATATGCCTATCGATGTGCAGCAAATAGACTGCGATTGGTTGGTAGCTTCTGGACACAAAATGTGCGCTCCAACAGGCATAGGATTTTTATATGGTAAGTTAGAATTGCTAGAATCAATGCCACCGTTTTTTGGTGGTGGTGAGATGATAGCCGAAGTGTATTTAGACCATTCTACCTACGCTGAGTTACCCCATAAATTTGAAGCCGGGTACACCCGCAATTGGGGAAGCGATCGCTCTGGGTGCAGCGATAGATTATCTTACTAATATAGGTATGGATAATATCCACGCCTATGAAGCCGAATTAACAGCTTATTTGTTCCAACAATTAGCGCAAATTCCCCAAATTCGGATTTATGGCCCCAAGCCAGATGCTAAAGGAGAAGGTAGAGCCGCTTTAGCCGCATTCACAGCAGGTGATGTCCACGCTAATGACTTATCTACATTATTAGATCAAGAAGGCGTTGCTATTCGTTCTGGACATCATTGTACTCAACCATTACACCGTTATTTGGATCTTAATGCAACCGCCAGGGCGAGTTTGTCTTTCTACAATACCCGCGAGGAAATTGATATTTTCATTAAGGCGTTGAAGGAAACTCTTGACTTTTTTGCTGGGATATTGGCTTAATGTAGGGTGGGCAATGCCCACCTTTATTTTATTGCTCACGCAGAGACGCAGAGGCGCAAAGAAGAGCGCAAAATATGATCTTAATAACTGAAAAGTGCTGTAATTACCTGAATTTACAGGAGCGACAAAAATGTCATACAGTGACTTTACTTTAGATAAAGTTAGGAAAACCTTTGGCTTAACTATTTCTGATAAAATTGATATATTTGCATCCGTACATGAAGTAGAGTGTCCACCATTACTTGCAGAAGTATTATGGGAAAATGTGCCTTTAGCTCTGGCGAGTAATACAGAAAAATCTCGCTCTGAAATGATTATAGCACCTATTTTAATCGCTGTTAGAAAATATTTAAATAATCAAATCAGTTTATTTTCTGGTATAGATTTTAGTGTAGATACGGCGCAAGGCTTAGAGGATGTTTTAAAAGTCAAAACCAGTCAAAAATCATGCCAATCGTCTGACCATGATACGAATCATCGCAATATAGATAAATGTCTCCGAGGTTTGGGGTAGTCTTTCATAATCTTTACTTAAACGCCGACACCAATTCAGCCAGCCAAAAGTACGCTCAACAACCCAACGCTTCGGTAGATGCACAAAACCTTTTTTCTCCAATGGTCGAAGCACAATTTCCACAATCCACCGAAACATATCCATCACCCAACGCATAAATTCTTCGCCTCGGTATCCTCCGTCCATCCAAATGATGTTCAACCGTTTTACCTGATTACCAGTATCGTGAACTCGTTGAAGAACTTTTTTCGCGCCTTCACGTTCTGGAAAACTGGCAGAGGTGACCAAGACCCGCAAAACTAGCCCTAACAGATCCACACTCAGATGTCGTTTGCGTCCATGTATCTTTTTCCCAGCATCATAGCCGACATCAATGGAAATCATTGTTGCGGTTTCTACTGATTGACTATCAACGGTCTGCTTCTGATGGACTCTTGTCACGCCCTGCGTCTACTCTCACCCACTGGTAGAGTTGGTCATGTACCTTAAGCCATGTACCATCTTTACTCCATCTCCAAAAATAACCATAAACCGTTGACCACGGGGGAAAATCTGCTGGTAGGCCTCGCCATGTACATCCTTCACACAGAATATAGAGAATCGCATTCACTATTGCAAATAATGCTAATTTTCGGGGACGACCGCCTGGCTTTGCTTCTGGGAAAAGATTCGCTATTAATTCCCACTGTTCCCAGGTCAGATTGCTACGGTATGCTTTAGTCATTCGCTCACAGGGTGCTGGTTTCTACAAAATTCAGCATACGCCTTGTGAGCTTTCTTACACTAGCCCCCCACTTTTAAAACATCCTCTTAAATGGAACCTGCGATTTTATTATTAGCCGTTCACCAGAGTTATTAATTGTTAATGCTCCAGTTCTCACTATTGTAGAAGCCAAGAAAGAAAATATCAATGCTGGCTTAGGTCAATGTGTAGCTGAGATGATAGCCGCGAAAATATTTAATGAACGTGAGGGGAATAATATTCCAACTATTTACGGAACTGTTACAACGGGAACTACTTGGAAGTTTCTGACAATTTCTGAGCAAGTGGTTGAAATTGACTTAAGTGAATATTATATTAATAATATAGGTAAAATCTTAGGAATTTTATCTCATATTGTGACGGAAGGAGTGTTTTAATATGCTTATAACGTCAACACCGCCAGAACAAAGAACAGTGCTACACAACGTTAGCTGGGAAACCTTTGAAGCCTTGCTGAGAGATACAGGTGAGGATAGAGGCTCTAGGTTTGCTTATGACTGCGGTGTTTTAGAAATTATGACTCCACTTTTTGAACACGAAAATCCTAAAATTCAGTTTGACCGATTGATATTCGCTTTAGCAGTGGAATTAAAAATTAAAATTAGAAGTGCTGGTTCTACAACATTAAAACGTCAACCAATAACAAAGGGAATAGAACCCGATAGTTGCTATTATATTCAAAATGAGCCCCTAGTTAGAGGTAAACAAGAATTAGATTTAAGAATAGACCCAGCACCGGATTTAGCAGTTGAAATTGATATTACTAGCAGTTCTGTTAATAAATTTAATATTTATGCGGCTTTAGGTGTAGGAGAATTATGGAGATATAACGGTGAAGTTTTAAAATTTTATCAATTAGTAGAAAGCCAGTATATTGAGATTAAGTTGAGTATAGCTTTTCCTTTGATTTCTGTTAGTGATATGAATAGATTTATCCAGCAAAGTAAAACTATGGATGAAATTGATTTGGTGCAATCCTTCAGTGGTTGGGTGCGTGGAAAAATAGGTTAAAGTCTACCTAATTGATAAATATAATTACTGGCTTATTTTTTTAAGATATGCTTGTCAAGTCAACGCCTGCTGAACAAAGAACAGTCTTACACAACGTTAGCTGGGAAACCTTTGAAGCCTTGCTGAGAGATACAGGTGAAGATAGAGGTTCTCGGTTTGCTTATGACTGCGGTACTTTAGAAATCATGACTCCACTTTTTGAACACGAAAATCCTAAAAGTAATTTTGGTAATTTTATAGTTGCTTTAGCTGAAGAATTAGATATTGAAATTATTAGTGCTGGTTCTACAACATTGAAGCGGAAATTAGCTAGAAGGGGAATAGAGCCAGATACTTGCTATTATATCCAGAATGAACTAGCTATGAGAGGTAGGGAAACTTTAGATTTAGAAAATGATCCGCCGCCTGATTTAGCAATTGAAATTGATATTACCAGAAGTTCGGTTAACAAATTTAATATTTATGGGGCGTTAGGTATAACTGAACTTTGGCGATATGATGGGCAAAATTTAAAATTTTATCAGTTGATAGATGGGAAATATATAGAGTGTGAGTTTAGTATTGCCTTTCCTATAGTTTCAGTGAGTGAGATAAGCAGATTTATTGAGCAGAGTAAAAGTATAGGAGAAATTGCTTTGCTCAAATCATTTCGTGCTTGGGTGCGGGAAAAACTAAGATAGCACTTACGCAACTGACACATGAATCATCGTAGGGTGCGTGACGCTGCGATCAATATTGTACCCAGTCACACCAGCAGAGGTGTCACGCACCATTCTTTATATCAATATCTGGTACATCCTCAGCGGTGGGTAAGCAGTGCCAGGGGTTGTAATTTAACATGGTAGGAGCGATCGCACATTCAATCGCCAACTTGAAAATTAAAGCTCTGAGCACACTCATAGCCTATCTTTACCAATTTGCCAAAATAGAGTTGTAGGCTAGAATAACTACGCTTCCAGGATAGCTTGATTGCGTACATTCAGGAGCAAAGACCCGTTGGTTCAAAATAACTAAGAGGAAGGGAGTATGGATAATAATAATTGGATGCAGCAGTTATTGATGCTGGGTATTGGTACAACATCAATGGTTGCAGACAAACTGCGACAAGTGGGCGATGAATTGGTTAAGGATGGTAAGCTCAATCCTGAGCAAGCCAAGGCGGTAATGGATGACATTGTACAACAGTTGCGGTCAGACCAGGGAACCTGGGACGCCCAAATGCAACGACAAATGCGAAATATGATGCAGGATTTAGGGGTGGCGCGTCAGTCTGAGGTGGATGAATTACGGGGTAGAATTGACCGTTTAGAGCGTCAATTGCGCGATTTGGAAAATAAGCTTTGGCGTTAGGATACCTATTGTGATTTAATGTGCTGTTGGTGATATTTTTGCCATAAGACCTAAATAGGAGGGCGAATTTGAAATCAATTTTACTCAGTGTGGCGTTCATGCTGATCTGTGTTGTGGTTTTAGTGTTAGCGCAAGTTGGTAATAAACAAGATTCGGCTATTGCTACTAATGTTACCCAAACTACACCAGCGCCCACTATTTTCACTGAAAACAATACTTTAATTGCGAACAATACTATGTCTGAAGCCAAAACCGTTACCACCCCCTCTGGATTGCAATATGTCGAGATAAAAGAGGGAACTGGAGTAACTCCTCAACCTGGACAAACGGTTGAAGTTCACTATACTGGTACTTTAACAAATGGGACTAAATTTGATAGTTCACGCGATCGCGGTCGTCCTTTCAGCTTTACCATTGGTGTTGGACAGGTAATCAAAGGCTGGGATGAAGGCCTTAGCACAATGAAAGTCGGTGGTGAACGTAAGTTAACCATCCCCCCAGAGTTGGGTTATGGCGCCAGTGGTGCTGGTGGCGTGATTCCACCCAACGCTACTTTGATTTTTGATGTGGAATTGTTGGGTGTGAAGTAGAAACTGGAAGGGATTAGGACATAAACCTGCTTTTACCAATCCCTTCCAGTTTAATAATTATTCTGTCTCGCTAAGTTTTTAAATTTGGTAAATTGGGGATCAAATAACAGTTTAACAGTGCCGGTTGGACCGTTACGATGTTTAGCGACGATGACTTCTGCAATACCGCGATCTGGTGTATCATTATTATAATAATCGTCGCGGTATAACATAATTACTAAATCCGCGTCTTGCTCAATTGAACCCGATTCTCTCAAATCTGATAACATGGGGCGCTTGTTAGTGCGTGCTTCCACACCTCTACTCAACTGAGAAAGCGCAATAACTGGCACAGATAGTTCACGAGCTAAACCTTTAAGAGAGCGGGTAATTCTGGATAATTCTTGTACACGATTATCACCTGCACCTTCCATTAATTGCAAGTAATCTATGAGAATTAATCCTAATTCTGTTCCTTGTTCTGCTTGCAAACGCCGCGCCTGACTACGCATTTGTGTAACGGTAATATTGGGCGTGTCGTCAATAAAAATTGGCATCTCTGAGAGGCTACCAATAGCACGGGTTAAGTCGTCCCACTGTTTTTGGCTGATGCGTCCATTACGCAGGTAAGTACTTTCAATTTTCGATTCACTCGCTAACATCCGCAATGTTAGCTGTTCTTTTGACATTTCTAAACTAAAAACAGCAACTGGTAATTTTTGAGAAGTGTCAACATTTTGAGAATTAGCAATATATTGTGCTAAATTCATCGCAAAACTTGTCTTTCCCATTGCTGGCCTACCAGCAATAATAATCAAATCAGAACGTCCAAAACCACCGCTAAGTAGACTGTCTAAATCATAAAAACCAGTGGGAATACCCGCTAAAGCAATGCCTTTTGTCTCGACATTTTCCAGAACATTGAAAGTATTAATCAGGGTATTAGAAATGTGAACCAAACCTGATTGGGGACGTTCTTGGGTAACTGCAAATACTTTTTGTTCTGCTTGATCTAAGACAATTGGTAACTCTTTCTCAGTCTCGTAACCGAGATGGACAATTTCATTACCAGCTTTAATCAACTGTCGCCGCAGGAATTTGTCCATGACTAACCCTGCTAAGGAGTCGATGTTAACGGCTGAAACAGTTCTGTCTACAAGGGTGACTAATTTATTTCTTCCACCAATTCTGGTGAGTAAATCGTGATCAGCCAGCCAACTTGTCACCGCGAGCAAGTCTGTGGGTTTACCTTGGGCGTGTAGCTGTAGCGCCGCTTGATAGATATCTTTGTGAGCGCTAATATAAAAAGCTTCAGGAACCAGGACTTCGCCCACTCGCCCAATCCCTTCAGGATCTAGTAAAATTCCCCCCAAAATCGCTTCTTCTGCTTCAATATTTTGGGGTGGTAGGCGATCGCTACCATCTCCTTGAAAACTCACTTCTTCAGCCATAAGCAATTTTAGATTGGCGATCAGAACCACAGACAAACACAGATGAACAATCTATGTACATCTGTGCTGGACAAATCAAGCAGTAGTTAGCTGGCGATGACTTGAATATCGATTTGGGCTGTAACTTCTGAATGCAGCTTAATTTCGGCTTTATAAGTACCAAGGTGGTTAATATCGGGGATAGTAATACCGCGCCGATCCACTTCTTGATTTGTCGCTGCTTGAATTGCATCTGCAACGTCTTGGGCGGTGACAGTACCGAAAATCGCTTCGTTTTCACCGACTTGCTTGGCAATTGTTAAGCTAGCAACTGTTTCCAGAGATGCTTTTTGCGCTAAAGCTTGTTCCCTGAGTTCTAATTGGCGTTGACGCTCTTGCTCGCGACGGCGTTCTACTTGTTTGAGAATACCGGGAGTAGCATGGGTTGCCAATTTTTGGGGAATCAGATAATTCCGAGCATAGCCGGGAGCTACTTCTACCAAGTCGCCCAATTTGCCGAGCTTGCTAATATCCTGATTTAAAACTAACTGCACACGTTTCGCCATCGTTTTCGTTTTTCCTGTAAAATCTCATTATCTTTGGTTTGGGCAGTATAGCTGCTTTATCCCAAACATCGTTGCCTATAGCCAAAGCTTACAGATCCTAGCGAAAGGGAGGGTGCGATCGCAATAGCCACCACAATTATTCAGAGGTTGACTCCCCAATCCCTAAAATTTATCCTTCAATCCTCTTATCCGCGCAAAAGTTTGCACCGGCTCGCTACTGTTGACAGCTAATTGTAATGACGGCTGCTCCCAGCGTAAAAAGGGGTTGGTGCGTTTTTCTACACCCAACAGCGAGGGAACAGTCGCTTCACCACGACTAAGGGCTGCTTTGACTTCATCGTAGCGCTGTTGTAAATCAGTGTTATTACTATCCACAGTGACAGCAAATCGTAAATTATTTAATGTATATTCGTGGGCGCACCAGACATGGGTATTATCGGGTAGAGCGCGGAGTTTAGTTAAAGAGTCTACCATTTGGGTCGGCGTCCCTTCAAATAAGCGACCGCAACCGCCAGCAAACAGGGTATCGCCACAGAATAAATCCCCTGTGTCACCAGCTTGTAAGGGAGGGAAGTAGTAGGCGATGTGAGCGCGAGTATGTCCGGGGACGAAGAAAACTTCACCGACGCGATCGCCAAACCCGACGCGATCGCCTTGTACCAGAAACACCTGTTGACCTGGAATTCTTCCTTTATCCTCGGCGCCACCATACACTGTCAATTGGGGGAATTTTTCGATTAACTGCTGATTGGCTCCTACATGGTCATTATGGTGGTGTGTGTTAAAAATCGCTACCAACTCAGCTTTGAGTTGTGCGAGCTGCTTTAAAACTGGTTCAGCCTCCGCTGGATCGACAACAGCCGCAATATTGTGTGTGCGATCGTACAGCAAAAATATATAGTTGTCTGAGAGTGCCTCAAGACGAAAGACTTGCATTACCTCTGCCTCCTTCACAAGTAGATGGTTGCGATTAATTGCTCATCCTCTGTGCTAGTGACCAAGAAGGCTACCAGCTATATGAACTATTTATATTTTGATTTATATTTTGTTCATTTTTACCTTGACCCATCACGAAAAATTCGTATACACAACCGTATTATTACTTGTAACTCCTAGAATACAACAAAAAATGACTTGATTTATCAGTAAAATTTCTCTGGAAAGTAATGTAAATGCAAAGTTAGATTTATTTTGGTCTTTTTTGTTCCCAGGGTATCGACAAATTTCAATATTTGGTATCAACAATATTTGCTCTAATCAGCCAAATTAAATCATCTTTGATTTAGGTGCTGCTCATTTTATGCATGAAGATTTGAGCAAATATTGCCATGATTATTTGCATCTACTAGGAGAAAAATGAATTACCAAACACCCACATCTCAAACCCGAAATAATCAATCAGAAATTGCCATTACGCAAATTGTAGATCGCATTCTCTCTACAGGACGAATGAGTCGTCTAGACCATACGTTGCTAACTTCTACAGTATTTGTTGATCATGAGATCAGCGATGTAGAACGTCGCCAGATTAATCGGATATTTGACTATATTCAAACGGGGAGGCTACAATTAGTAGATTGGTAGCATATGTAAATCTGATTGCCTGAATAATTGTGGTAACTTTTGTAATAAATAACGATATGTTTTTAGTACATAATTCCACATTATATAGGACTAGTATTTGATTTTTGAAATATACCTAGTCCTATAATGGCTAAATAACTACCATTAAATCCTTTGATTAATTACAGCAAATACACGTAATTTAAAATACATCCTATTAAAATGGACTGGATTTATAAGTGAAAATACGATAGTTGAAACAGCAGATGTAGCGTTAAGTTTGTTGTGAAGTTTTGCTTGTCCAACAAGTTCTCGTCCTTTGCAGATTCATCAATGAAATTAATCCACACAACTACCTGGTATTTTCCAGAGACATCAGGCGGTGTTGAGGTATATATAGATGCCTTATTGCATGGCTTGGAAGCATCTGGAGTCGAAGCCATAGTTGCTGCTCCCCGACAAGACACGAAAGAAGACACTTACGAATACAACAACATTCCAGTCTATCGTTATCCTGTGTTTCCTAATCCTACTAAGATACAGGTACACAAACAACTACCCCACGGAGGCTTTGAGTATTTTACCAATTGGCTAAAAAAGCAACAAGCAGATATCTATCATCAGCACTCGTGGCGATTTGACTGTGGTTTGCATCATCTTGCGCTCGCCCGCCAGTTAGGTATGCCAACTGTAGTCACCATCCATATTGCGGAGCCGCTATGTCTGCGCGATACAATGATGCGATATGGTCAAGAAGCCTGTAATGGGCTGATAGACACTACCAACTGTAGTAAATGTCTGGGTGTTCCAGAGCGGGTGCCGTCTTGGGCGCTGGCTACACTCAGTCAACTTCCCCTCAGTGTAAGCGTAGCAGCAGAAACAAAATTACTTGCCTCTAAAAGTGTCAGACTCCGCCAAATCGGTAGAACCGTTAGTATCCCCACCTTAGTCACTGAACATCGGCGTCAGCTAATGCAACTGGCTACCCTAGCTGATCGAATTGTCATACCCAGTAATTGGCAATATGAGGCTTTTCGCTTGAACGGTGTTCCTGAAGAAAAAATGATTCTTTGCCGACAGGGTGTTGCTAGCAAGTTTGAACAAAAAATACCATCAATTAAACCACAAAATACTACTTTAAAAATTGGCTATTTAGGTCGCTGGCAAGAAAGCAAAGGAGTGCTAATCTTAGCAGAAGCAGTACACCGTCTATCTAATGATGTGCCTGTAGAGTTAATTCTTCATGCTACCCATCTGGGAAAATACGGTGCTGCGAATCGAGAAAAAGTTTTGGCGATCGCTAACCGAGATTCCCGGATCAAAATTGCCGAACCACTTTCACGTCAAGCTGTTCCAGAGGTATTGGCAAATTTCGATCTACTTGCTGTACCATCCCAATGCTTGGAAACAGGGCCTTTAGTGGTTCTCGAAGCCCAAGCTGTGGGTACGCCGGTACTTGGTTCCAACATCGGCGGAATTGCTGAGTTAGTTCGTCACGGCGTTGATGGTTGGTTAGTTTCAGCTAATGATATCCAAGCATGGACTTGTGCGATCGCAAATCTGGCAACGAATGCTGATTTACTTGCCAAACTACGTCAAGGTATTAAGCCAGTACGCACGATGGACACTGTAGCTTTAGAGATGTTAGACCTTTACAAAGAAATTCTCGCAACCCCTAAAAAACAACTTTCCGAAGGATTTGTATGAAAGTAATCCAAGCAATTGCTCGTTATTTTCCAGAGCCATGCGGTGGTACTGAGGTATATCTAGACAATTTGGCGCGAGGACTGCAATTGCATCAAATAGAAAGCGTTGTTGCTGCATCTGCGGAGGGAAGACAGGAAACTACCTACGATTACAATGGTGTTCAGGTTTATAGTTATCCAGCATTTCCCAACCCCACCGTAGCCCAGTATTACGAACAGGAACTACCACCGGGGTTTGACTATTTTTCTCGGTGGCTAAAAGCGCATAAAGCCGACTTATATCACCAACACTCTTTCCATTGGAGGCTGTGGGCTACACCATCTCGCACTCGCCAAAAAGATCGGCATGCCAACAGTGGTAACAGTTCACATGCCTGATATTATATGTCTGCGCGGTACGCTGATGCTAAACGGGCTTTCGCCTTGTGAAGGACGTAAAAGCGAGGTTGGCTGCGGATATTGTTATGGTGTTTCCCAGAGTGTGCCAGCGTGGGCGGTTTCGGGATTGAGCCGAATTCCTCTATCTGTAGCTACAGCAGCTAAAAACAAATTGTTAAAGTCACAAATTGTTCGGTTACGCCAGTTGGGCAGAGCATTAGGTATTCCTGCTTTTGCGAGGTATCACTTAAGTAAACTGCAGCAGATAGTACATTTGTCTGACAGGATTGTGACAGTGTGTCAGTGGTGTTATGATGCTTTGATTGACAACGGCGTACCGAAAGAAAAATTAGTTCTTTGCCGGCAAGGTGTATCTAGTTCCTATCCACAAATAAAAACACAGATAAAAAGGCAGGAAGGTGTTTTAAGGATTGGCTTTTTAGGCAGGTGGCACACAACCAAGGGAGTGGAAATCTTGGTAAAAGCAGTGCAAGGCTTGCCGATTCATCTACCTGTAGAATTGGTGATTCATGGCATAGTTCAGGGAGAGACAGGCAAAGATATTCAAGAGAGGGTTGTGGAAATCGCCGCCCGAGACTCCCGGATCAAAGTTGCTGAACCACTTTCACGTCAAGCCGTTCCAGAGGCTTTGGCGAATTTCGATCTACTTGCTGTGCCATCCCAATGGTTGGAAACAGGGCCTTTAGTGGTTCTCGAAGCCCAAGCTGTAGGTACGCCGGTACTTGGTTCCAACTTGGGAGGAATTGCTGAATTAGTTCGTCACGGAGTTGATGGTTGGTTAGTTTCAGCTAATGATGTCCAAGCATGGACTTCTGCGATTGCAAATCTGGCAACGAATGCTGATTTACTTGCCAAACTACGTCAAGGTATTGGGACAGTACGCACGATGGACACTGTGGCTTTAGAGATGTTAGACCTTTACAAAGAAATTCTCGTAACTGCAAAAAAATAGCTTCTTTATTGATTGACTTATGCCTAATGTCACTTATGAATCGGCAAAAAAATAAATTAAAGGTTTCTATCCTCACTCCTAATTTTTCTAAAGGTGGAGTTGACAGAGCCTATTTGCTTGGTCAGGTATTTAAAACCTTGAATTATGAAGTAGAAATTTTGGGATTTTTATTTGGAAAAAGTATTTATCCCCAACCACCATCTGATCTACCAATTTACTGTTTACCAGGCTGCAATTATCCAAAATTCTTTGATTCAACCAGGCAGATTTTGTCAAAAATTGATGGAGATATTGTTTGTGCTGTTAAACCAAAAATTACAAGCTTTGGTGTAGCTTTAATCAATAAAATTATCCGCCATAAACCAATAATTATCGATATTGATGATTGGGAATTAAGCTGGCATGGCGGCGACTCTTTTCAGTACCATCCCAGTTGGAAACAACTAGCCAAAGACGTTATCAAAAAAGATGGTGCTTTAAAAAATCCAGAGCATCCACTTTACTTGAAGTGGATGGAGTCAGCGATAAATTACGCCGACGCTGTGACAGCAGACACACAATTCTTGCTCAACCGGTTTGGTGGCACGTATATACCCAATGGCAAAGATACTTGTTTGTTTGACCCCCAAAAATATGATTCACAAATCATCCGAGAAAGTTATGGATTAGCTGAATATCGTATTCTCATGTTTCCGGGAGCGCCTCGACCCCACAAGGGGCTTGAAGATGTTTTAATGGCTCTTGAGCAGACTCAATGAACCTGATTTAAGACTGGTAATTGTAGGTGGCAATCCCTATGATAACTACGATGACCAATTAATTGAACGTTGGGGAAAATGGATTATTAAGCTGCCGCAAATGCCAGTAGAACAGATGCCCGAAATCGTTGCTGCATCTCATGTTGTGGTAGTTCCTCAGCGCGATACACCTGTAGCTAGGGCACAGTTTCCCATCAAGCTGACTGATGGAATGGCAATGGCAAAGCCTATTTTAGCCACACGAGTGGGAGACATTCCAGAAATTATCAGTGACACTGGTTATTTAGTTGACCCTAATTCTCCACAACAAATTGCGGCAGAAATTAAATTGATATTTGCGGATTTAGAAGCAGCAAATGAACGCGGCAGAAAGGCTAGAGAAAGATGTATAGAAAAATATAGCATCAAGGCAATGGCATCTGGATTAACATCAGTAATTGCTCGGTTGTAAAGTTAATTTCAGATAAAGTAACCTTAAATACAGTTATTGTTTATAAAAATAAAAACTTTGTGAAGAGTTATCCGCAAGGATAATCTAAGCGGTTTTTAGGAGACTTTAAACAAGCTAAAAATTATCGCTAAATTTATGGGTGCAACAGTTTTTTTGGTTTGTCAGCAGAGGATTTATTTCGATTTCTGTATATTCCAACTAATTTATCAATAAATTGAGGAATTGTGCTAACAATAAGTAAATAGTGATTTATATCACCAATGTCTACAAGTAAACTACTACTAAAATTTGCTAAACCCTATCCTGGCTGGATTATCCTGACGATAGTATTGGGATTTTCTGGAGCTTTATTTAATGGGGTAAGCACAGCTTTAATTGTACCAGTGATTTTAAGAATCGTCGGACAACCAGTGGATTTAACAGGTGCGCCCCAGATTCTAAAAGCTGTCATTTTTCCGTTTGATAATCTTCCAGCCAATTACCGAATAGTGGTGATGGCTATGGCAATTATATTCACAATTATTTTCAAAAATTTAGCCAGTTATTCTAGTACTTTATCATCGAGTATTCTAACACGAAAACTAACTGCAGATATACGTGAAGCCGGCGTCAAGCTATTACTAGAAGTTGACATAGATTATTACTCCAAAATGAAAGTTGGTGATTTAATCAACCGCCTTGGTGGAGAAACTGGTCGTGCTGCTAGTGCTATAGGTAGTGCTGTTAAGTTAGTTATTCTGACTATTACAATTTTAGTTTTTGTCGGTTTTTTGCTATCAATTTCTTGGCAGTTAACAATTGCTACGACCATTTTACTGTCTTGTCTGACATTAATAAATCAATACGCCATTTCCCGTGCCAAAGATTTTGGTAAAGAGCTTTCAGCTTTTTCTACATCCTATTCAATCAAAGTTCTAGAAACACTCAGTGGGATTCGCTTAGTCAAAGCAACTGGTAATGAAGACAGAGAATATCACAAAATTAGCAAATTAATTCGTGATCGTGAGACGGCAGATTTTAAATCTCAGATTCATTCTGAGGCAATTGCTCCCATAAGTGAGGTTACAGGCATTACAACCTTAATGCTAATTGTCTTCTTGGCAAGAACTTTTTTTGCAGATCAGGTTAGCTCTTTATCAACAGTTATCCTGACATATATATTAGTGCTACTGAGACTACTGCCGTTTATTTCACAGTTGAATTCTCTTCGCAGTAGCTTTGCGAATACATCTGCTAGCGTGGATATTGTCGCTGATTTTTTAGAGCCAGATAATAAGCCATTTATGGAAAAAGGTCAGCTACCATACACAAAATTAGAAAAAGGAGTGCATTTTAATCAAATATCTTTTACCTACCCAGGTACTGAAAAGTTAATACTAAAGAATGTGGATTTATATTTACCTCGTGGCACTACTTTGGCTTTAGTAGGTGGTTCTGGTGCTGGTAAATCAACTTTGGCAGATCTCTTACCAAGATTTTATGATCCTAGTTCGGGTTCGATTACCATTGATGGCACGGATTTGCGTGAATTCGACCTAAAATCCTTGCGAAAAGCAATGGGAATTGTTAGTCAAGATACGTTTCTCTTCAATGACTCTGTT